>JAADJE010000080.1:0-8911 GCA_013150915.1 Gammaproteobacteria bacterium | reverse complement strand
TCGTGCACCGGGAGGGCCGCTGACACAAAGACATTTTGATATTGCCCATTCAATACAGGCGATGTATGAAGAGGCCTTTTTTCATCTGTTGAATACCTTGCATGATCGACATGGGCTGGATGATCTCTGTCTATCGGGGGGCTGTGCGATGAACTCGGTGGCCAATGGCAAGGTGTATCGGAAGTCGCCGTTTAAGCGGGTGTATATTCAGTCGGCTGCCGGGGATGCAGGGGGGGCGATTGGGGCGGCGTTTGTTGTCTGGCACGAGGAACAGGAGGAAAGGGGAAAGGGGAAAGGCGAACCGATTGCAAAATCGTCATACCGGCGCAGGCCGGAATCCAGTAGTTCCTCGATTGATAAAAGCCTGGATATCGGCCTGCGCCGGTATGACGGAACTGAAAGATTTGTGATGGACCATGCTTTTTGGGGGCCGTCTTTTTCCAATGATGAGATTTCTGCTGTGTTAGAAAAGAATCAGCTTGAGATTGCTGCTGAGGGATGTACAGTTGAGTTGGTCTCTGATGAAGATTCCTTATGTCGTCAGACGGCTTTGGCGATTACTGAGGGTAAGGTGATTGGCTGGTTTCAGGGGCGTATGGAGTGGGGGCCCCGGGCGTTGGGGAATCGTTCGATTGTTTGTGATCCACGGCGAGTTGATATGAAAGATATCCTTAATTTGAAGATCAAGCGGCGTGAGTCTTTTCGGCCTTTTGCGCCATCGATTTTACGCGGGTCTGTCAGTGAATGGTTTGAGGAAGATGATGATGTGCCGTTTATGATGAAGGTGTTTCAGATTCGCGAAGAGAAGTGGGCTGAGATACCGGCTGTTACGCATGTGGATGGGTCGGGTCGATTGCAGACGGTGTACAAGGAAACCAATCCACGTTACTACAAACTGATTGACAGGTTTCGTGAACTTACCGGTGTGCCGATCGTGTTGAATACTTCCTTTAATGAGAATGAGCCGGTGGTGTGCAAGCCTGAAGAGGCGTTGGCATGTTTTTTGAGAACCAGGATGGATATGCTGGTGATGGAGGATTGGGTCGTTCGGAGGGGAACTTAGAAGTTCCGGGTTTCAGGCTCAAGTCCCGGGAGCCAAACAGACTTTGATAAAGCTTTCTATTATTACGTCAACATTCAATGCAGCGGATACGCTGCTTACTTGCCTGGACAGTGTGAGGAATCAGGGTATTGAGCTTGAGCATATACTGGTTGATGGTGGCTCTACTGATACCACGCTGGACATTGCGGACTCGTATAAGACCCATTTAGCGAAGGTTATATCTGAGCCAGATCAGGGTATTTACGATGCCATGAATAAGGGTATCCAGATGGCAACGGGAGAGGTGATTGGTATCCTTAATGCCGATGATTTTTACCCGTCCAGTGATGTGCTTTCACGTGTAGAGGCGGCCTTCACCGATGAGACTATTGATGCCTGTTATGGTGATCTTATTTATGTTGATGGAGAAGACATTAATAAGGTGAGGCGTTTCTGGCGCGCGGGGAAGTTTGACCGTAAGAGATTCTATCAGGGCTGGATGCCACCGCACCCCACCTTTTTCGTGAGGGCTTCTGTTTATAAAAAATACGGTTTATTCAATCTCGATCTTGGGTCGGCAGCAGATTATGAAATCATGCTGCGCTTTCTGCTGAAGCATCGGCTTAATGTCGCCTATCTGCCAACGGTGATGGTGCATATGCGAACCGGGGGTGTGAGCAATGCAAATGTATCGAATCGTCTGGCAGCGAATCGGATGGACCGTAAGGCGTGGCGGATGAATGGGTTGCAGCCGTATCCGTGGACGCTTTATTTGAAGCCCTTGCGGAAGATCGGGCAGTGGGTGAATCCCCGGTAAAAGGGGACAGCCTAAAGGTGTGTCTCCTGCAAGGACAATTATAGGAAATTTTATCTTAATATCTTATAAATTCCTGCTATGGCTCGTTTCAGATAAAGGTAGGGCAGTAGATGTTTTTTTTCCGTTTTGTATTTCGCCATCATGTAATTTGCATCAGGAAAAAAACTCTCTTTTATGAACCCCGCCCTTTCCTTCCAGCCGGGCAAGGCTCGCAGGTTTGATATCTCCATCCTTAGCCGTGACTTGCCTATCTCGGGGCTGAATTTTTCGTGATTGGCCCCTTCCTTTAACTGGCTTGTTACGTTATCTGGAATGCGGGTATTGAATGTCATTACGGTCTGCTGGATACCGTCCAGGCAGATCCCACACATTTCTTTTGCTGTTGTCTGCGTGATAAATTGGTTCCACTGCTCATTACTGAACCGTTCAGTCAGTAGGTGAATGTCATAGAGCCAGATCAACCGGTTTTCCATCCCGTCGCGCTTATGGGCAATGCGATGCATGCAGGCCAGTAGCAGGGCATGGGCCGGGCCAAGGGCCCGGACCTTCTCACCCAGTTCAGTGATCTGTATGGATGAGGCGGCCAATTCGGTGAAGTTGCACGTGCGGGCAAACCGTTGTGCGTTGTTAAGCTTCCAGTGGATATCTATTGTATGGTCAATACCGAGCTTATCCGTTTTGTGGCAGCAGAATTCATGACTGATGAATTCACCACTGACGGCATTGGGGCGTTGGTATCCATGAGCCTCCAACAGCTTGAATGCCTTTTCTGCATCAACATTATTTTCAAGCAAAATGTCGGTATCACATCGACTCCGTAGATAGGGCTGGGGATAGTGGGTGTAGGCGAGTGGTGTCCCTTTCATCAACAGGTAGGGAATGCCCACGTCGGTGAACAGTGAAAGCGCCCTCTGTAGTTCGTGTTCTCGCCCAAGCTCAGTGGCGGCCGCATTCAGGGTATATTTATGTAACCGTTCTCTGTAGGTTGCCGGGAGCAATTTTAATGTCTCTGTGCCGATAAGCTTGTGACCGGTAAGGACGAGTACGCCATTTTCCTTTCCAGACTGCCATAGATTGTCCTCGGGTATACGGCTATCAAGGTCAGAGAATAAAGGGGATTCACTCCGTAATAACGAGGCATACCAATCGTAAGGGGTTAGTGTCTTTGGCATGGGGGGAGTTTAAAGGGGAAAGGGGAAAGGTTAAATAGCCATTTTACCCTTTACGGGTTAGGGTTTATGTAAGATCAAAACCAGAGGCGTAAACCGTAGACCTTCTATTTACCCACTCCTGCAGAAAAGTAAGTTAATATCATTCCCAAATAACAACGTATAAAACTATTTCTAAACTACATTTTGTCACGTACTCAAACATTAATTATCGCCATTGCCCTGCTCGGTTTATCCGGCTATGTGGGCCTGCTTTTGTTTGCCAATATGAGTATTACCGGTACGCAGAATAGTATAAAAATGTGGCAGAAGAAAGGCATTATCCCGGACGAGGGAAGCTGGCAGAAGAATCTTGACGGTCTTCAGACGGCTATTAAATATGATCCCGAGAACCCGGAATACCTCGCCTACGAAGCGGAGTTATACCGCTACAAAGCCCTTATGTATCCCCCTCAGTCCAGCCAGTCGGTTGCAGCCAACCGTGAGGCCCTGGCAAAGTACCAGCACCTGCTAACCCTGCGTCCGTCCTGGGCACCTTACTGGGGGAGTATTATCGGTATCAAATATGAGCTCTGGGAATATGATGAGCAAATGACCAATGCGCTGCACAATGCTGCGCGTCTGGCCCCCTGGTTTAAGGCCAACCAGCACATTATTTTACAAACCGGGTTTCATGGCTGGCCATTTATTGATCTTGAAACCAGGAGAGTGATTAATAAGACCCTTGAGCGTGCAATGCAATTGCAGCCTGAACCAACTATGCGGTTGGCGCTAGACCAGGGGTTCTTTGACAGGATTTATCCGTATGTACAGGATGATGAGGCGTTGAAAGAAATGTATGAAAGGTATGTTGCTTCGATGAAGAAGAAGTTGAAGGGCAAGGAGAAAAAGAAATAAGTTTTACGTGTTACGGCTTACGTAAGATCAAAACTGTAGGCCGTAACCCATAAACCATAAACTGTGAACCATGAATTTTCTGTTTTATACATTATTAAGTCTGTTCGCCATTTTACCGTTACCCCGTGGATCGACTTTCGACTGGGCCTGGATGCTGATGTCGATTGTGGTCTATGTCATGGCGGCGATTTGGCTGCTGTGGTATCGACAGGGCAAGGTCGTTGTCACCCCCGCTTTTCATTCGGCACGTTATGTGATGATTCTGTTGTTGATTTGGTTGGTCTGGAATCTGATGCAGACAGTCCCGTTACCCATTGGCTTGCTTGAGGTTATTTCACCTTTATCCGCTGAAATGTATCGGCTAGGCATGCCTGATATCAACTTTGCCCCCATCTCGATTGATGTCAATGCGACACGTGAACAACTTATTACCGGTCTGGCTTATGTGTTGATTTTTGCGATGGTGTTGCTAGTGGTAAACAGTATGAAGCGTTTACGCATATTCACTTTATGGTTGATTGTCCTCGGTGTGTTGCAGGCGGTGATTGCAAGTCTGGCGTATTTTGGAGGGCAGGAAATCTATTACAATGTTTTATCCGCCCAGGGAACCTTTGCCAACCGTAATCAGCTGGCTGGATTTCTTGAGTTGAATCTTGCCATTGGTATTGGTCTGTTGTTATCGAGTATGTCCGAACAAGGCAGCCGTTCCTGGCGTGATCGAATTCGTGGTTGGGCACAGTCTTTATTGAGTCGTAAGGTACGGATACGTATCTATCTGGCCATTATGGTAGTAACGCTGGTATTGACCCGCTCTCGTATGGGCAATACGGCTTTCTTTGCCAGCATGACGATTGCCGGTATCCTGGCATTGTTGATTATGAAACGCTCACCTCGTCCGGTAGTTATCTTGTTGACCAGCCTGGTGATCATCGATATCTTCATCGTCAGCCAGTGGTTTGGCCTTGACCAATTGCAACAACGTTTTGAGAATATGAAAAAAGAAAAGGTATCACTGGATATTCGTACAAATACCTTGAACCGTCTTAATACCAGCATGCAAACGCGTGCCCTGCATAAGGACGCCGCGCTCACAGGTACCGGGGCCGGAACCTTCTTTGCTGTGTTTCCTGCCTATCAGGATATTGGTCAACCGGGGTTTTTTCAGCATGCGCACAATGATTACCTGGAGTTCATGTCTGATACCGGCTGGACAGGGCTCCTGCTGCTGGCGGCAATCGTACTCATTACATTCGCAGCTGCCATACGCGCGATGCGTAAACGGCGGCACCCCTTGATGCGCGGTATGGCCTTCTCTTCTGTGATGGGGATTATTTCTTTAATGATTCATAGCACGACTGATTTCAATTTCCGTATCCCGTCAAATGCGGCCTTGTTTATGGTGATCCTGGCGCTGGGGTGGATCGCTTTATCTATGCCGGTTGCGAAGGGGAAGTTAAAGTTGCGGACTACAGATGAAAGATGAAAGGGAATCCTTTTACATCTTATGCGTTAGATCACGGTCGGCCCGAATACCCATTATTTGGGCGAATTTATAGGGCAGCGATGGTAAAATCATCCCATGAATAGCAATACCAGAGGTTGCGTCGCCTACATTGCGGCAGAGATGTGTGGGCTGTCCAGGGTGACGTATGATCACGCTCAATCAAAGGCGCTCAGTGTGAGCGGTACAGTCACGGCAGGGAATATTGATGTCTATGACTTTGATCGCTCCTGTCACGTGTCGGGCAGTCTGGAAAATTTATATGACTATGGGAATAAGGCGCACATTCAGTTTGCTTTTGATGGTGAAAAGTTCTCCGGCTATGATTATGCCAGCAAGTTTCATTTTACCGGCACGGTGGAGGCAGGTTTCGTGTCGCTTTATGATTACGAGACATCGGTTTATTATCGGTATTCCTGAGTCTCAGATTTCGTAGCACCGTGTTCACAAGTTCCCCTTTAACCTTTTAACCGTTGACCTGATTTTTATGGGCTATCTCCTTACCAAGCTACTTCCCCTGTTCGTTTACCCGCTTGGCCTTGCCATACTCTTTAGCCTGGCAGGTACCATTGCGGCCCTTCGTGGACATCGTGGCAGGGCGGTGACATCTATCCTGTTGGGTGTGTTTATTTTATGGGGCAGTTCGACGAATATTGTTTCCACTTTTGTCATCAATGCGCTGGAGCAGGATTACCCGCCGGTCCCTGTTGAAAAGATGCCGAAGGCGGATGCCATTGTGGTGCTGGGTGGTTTTACCAACGCGACCGGTTCCGGCACCAGGCTTATTGAACTCAACGATGCAGTTGATCGTTTGTTCCACGGCATGCGTCTTTACCGGGCCGGTAAAGCCCCGCGTGTGATACTGGTCGGGGGAGCGGCAGAGGGGCGTTCGCCGGAGGCGAATGCTATGGCTGATTTACTCAGTGAGTTCGCAGTTCCACGGGACAAAATGCTGCTGGAAAATCAGAGCCGAAATACCCGGGAAAATGGTGTAAATGCCGTAAAAATCATGCAGAAAAACACGATCAAGAAGATCCTGCTGGTCACTTCAGCCTACCACATGCGCCGTGCAAAAGGGGTGTTCGAGAAACTCGGGATTGATGTGGTGCCGGCCGCAACCGACTACCAGGTAGCGGAACCCGATCCCTCTATACTCGACTGGCTACCGGATGCAGATGCTCTGGGCTTGACGACGCTGGGTATAAAGGAATATCTGGGGTGGTGGGTATATTGGTTCCGAGGGTGGGTGGATTGAATCTGTGTTACGTTTCATGTGATGACGTAAAACCTAAACTATAATCTGAAAAACGTTCCTTATCCGTTTCTGGATATCTTCCGCCGCCCGCTTCGGGTCGGCATGTTCCTTGATCGGGCGGCCGATAACGATATAGTCGGCACCATTGTGGAAGGCCTCCTCTACATCGACAGTGCGTTTCTGGTCATCGGTATTTTTCACTGGTCGGATACCGGGGGTGACGACAATGAAGTTGTCACCCAGATTTTTGCGCAGTTCAGCTACTTCCAGACCGGATGAGATAACGCCGTTACAGCCAAGCTGCAGTGCACGTTTGGCGCGGGATAAAACGATGTCTTTTATATCGACCTGAAAGCCGAGATCTCGCACATCCCCTTCATCGAGGCTGGTCAGCATAGTGACGGCCAGTACTTTCATATCCCCTTTGTCCTTCACCGCCGCCGCCATGATGCTGTCATTGCCGTGGATGGTGGCAAAGGCGGCACCGTGTTTGCTCAATGCCCTGACGGCAGATTGCACCGTCTGCGGTACATCAAAAAACTTCAGATCGACGAATACCTTCTTGCTCCGCTCGATAAGCCATTTAACCAGGTCAAAACCGCCGCCGGTCATAAAGAGTTCCAGCCCCACCTTATAGAATGTGACACTGTCACCCAGTGTTTCAACGATGGCGCGAGCCTCATCGGTGGATGGATAGTCCAGTGCGAATATCAGTCGGTCTTCTACGGGGATATCTTTATCGGAAAGCAGGGATTTATTGTTCATTGGGTGATTGTAACAAAGTTTAAAGGTCGGGGTTTAAAGTGAAAAGGGACGCTTGTAAGGGCGCCGCCCGGTGCGACAAATGAGGCACTCTTATCCACCCATGAATGAACCGATAACGGCAGGCTTGTAAATCATTGCCAATGGGTTGAGAATGTAAGCAGGGCTAAGGACTGGAGAGGAGTTGCATGCATTTTGAACTGGCCAATAAAGAAAAGAAAAGAATTTCAGTAAAGATCCCGCTGATCCTGCTTGCAATCTGGATGGCCGGGTCTACCGGGTACTGGGTGTGCGAGGTTAAGGGCTTGTGTGAAAGCGGTAGTGTGCTGGATAAACCTTCTTCAACTTTAATAGACAAATAGAAATGGGGCCACTTATGCAGGAACTGGTTTCTTTTATTTCGATCATGCTCGGTGTTGCCATACTGACAGCCTGGGTGATGTGGATACTTTTACGTCCCAGTGGGGACAACAAAGCCCAGGAATTTGCCAGCGAATCAGCACGGGATGGGCTGACCCTTACCGTGATAGAGAATAATGAGCTGAAAAACAAGATTACCCGGCTGGAGCGCGAGCTCAAGGTCTTGATGAGTGTGGGGTACCCCAGTAAAGCAGAGAAGCAGGAGAAAAAAGGAAAGCCTGAAGAGAAAAAGGAGAGGAGTACTGCCCCCGACACGGTGGATTTGGATGAAAGAGTAAAGATCAAAGACAAAAAAGGAAAGCCTAAAGGCGAAAGAAGCCGGGGAACCGTGTCCCGTGCAAAGGGTTTGGATGAAAGAGCAAAGAGTAAAGATAAAGGAGGGGGGGCTGAAGGTAAAAAAGGAAAGCTTAAAGGGGAAAGGCGTACGGGTGTCATTCACGGTGCGATGGATTTGGATGAAGAAGTAAAGCTTAAAGATAAAGAGGAAGAGGCTGGAGAGGACCAGGCGCAACAAGCTCCGCCTCTTAAGATTACGGACGAGGCAGAGAAAAAGAAAATTGCTGATTATCTTGCCAGTGTGGCGGAAACGACTGAACGGCAGATGAAGGAAGTCGAGGCGCTTGCTAAAGAAGATGGGGCGCTGGAGGGGGAAACCCGGTACCCGGAGAATGATCTGAAAAAGATCAAGGGGATCGGCCCTCACATCGAAGGGAAGCTCAAAAAGGTGGGTATCACCAGTTTTCAGCAGATTGCTGAATTTGTCGATGAGGATATCCAGCGTGTTTCCAAACAGATTGGTTTTTTCCCCAGACGGATCAATCGGGACGCCTGGGTTGAACAGGCTAAGGTGCTTGTAGAGCAGTTGAAAGTTGAAAGTTGAAAGTTGAAAGTTAAAAGTTGAAAGTTAAAAGTTAAAAGTTCACGGCTGTCCCGTTAACGCCACATCGTCATGCCGGACTTGACCCATTAACGCCATATCGTCATGCCGGGCTTGACCCGGTATCCAGTAAGTCGTTGAAACCGCTGGATTCCGGCCTGCGCCGGAATG
>JAADJE010000012.1:24853-125107 GCA_013150915.1 Gammaproteobacteria bacterium | reverse complement strand
TCGATACGCCTTTCTCATTTAGTAAAAACTTTGGTGTGGCTAAAGGCCCCTGTCGTGGTTCAAATAATGGATCAACTTCATCGTCATTTTTACGACCAAAACGATGCATTTTTTTAGGTAATTTATAGGTCTGTTGTCGTGATCTGTGGAAGGAGATAAAGGCAATGAAAATGATCACTACCATGCCGATTAAAAATAAGGCTGTACGTAATTCCATTTAACCAGCCACCAGTTGTACGGCATCATTGAGATTAACACTGACAATCCGTGATACCCCTGGTTCAGCCATGGTGACACCTATTAATGTCCCCGCTGATTCCATTGTTACCTTGTTATGTGTGATAAAGATTAGCTGTGTGTGATCTGTCATGGATTTTAGTGTCTCACAGTAACGTGCGACATTGGTGTCATCCAGTGGTGCATCAACCTCATCAAGCAAACAAAATGGTGCTGGATTAAGTTCAAAAATCGAGAACAACATCGCCACGGCAGTCAGTGCTTTTTCGCCACCAGACAACAGATGAATCGTACTGTTTCGCTTACCGGGTGGCCGCGCCATCACAGCGACACCGGCATCCAGCAAATCGTCACCTGTCAGTTCCAGATAGGCATGGCCACCACCAAAAAGCTTCGGGAAAAAACGCTGGAACCCATCATTAATCAGATCGAAGGTTTCCTTGAAACGTGTACGCGTCTCGCGGTCAATTTTTCCCATGACCCCTTCTAGTGTAGACAGTGCTTCAGACAGGTCTGCATGTTGTTTATCGAGATAATCCTTACGTTCAGACTGCTCTTCAAATTCCTCTATCGCCATCAGATTGACGGCACCCAACCGGGTAATTTTATGGGAGATGCTCTCCAGCTTTTCTTCCCAGGCCGTAAAGTTGGCCTCTGCTGGCAAACTGGCCAGGATGTCTTCCACTTCCAGCTCCAGGCCATCCAGTTGTTCTTCCAGCGTCTGCCGGCGCACAAACTGTTCCTGGCGCTTCATTTTCTCCTGATCCAGCGCCTCTCTTAAAACCATACAGGCACGTTCTTCATTCTGGCGCTGCAGTGCCATTTCACGGGTTTCCTGATCAAGGCTATTGGCCTGTTCTCGGAATTTCTTTAGTATTGTTTCCTGCTCAACTTTTTGCTGTAGCAAATCAGCCAGCTGCTCCTGCATTGCTTGTTCCGGCTGTTTTCCATCGGCCAGCACACCGTTGAGGTCACTTTCACGCTGTTTGAGCAGTTCAATCTGCTGTTGACCACGTCGGACACTTTCCTGTAGCGAGCGTCGGCTTATTTCCCATTCCTGTCGTTGAAGCTGTAAGTGATGCAATGACTCATTTATGCCACGCGCTTCCTGGCGCTTTTTATCCAGTGCTGCCTGCTGCGCCGTTCGTGCAGCAATCAGCTCCTCGCGCTGCTGGTCAATCTCGTGCTCATTACGACTTGCATCACGCAATATTCTGTCTGAGGTACTCAGTTCTGACTGATTATTGAGCACCTGTTCGTCAATTTCGCTCAGTTCATTGTCCACTTGTGTTAAACGCCGACGAACCTGATCCAGCTGGGCCTCCAGGCGATGTAACTGTGCATTATCCTCATTATTTTTTGCCGTTTCATGGCTCAATTGTTGCCGATTGTCACGCCTTAGCGCGTCTTTCTCAGACAATTTCTTCTGTAGAATATTAAAATGCGCAACCCGGTCTTCAATCAGTGATTTTGATAATTCCTGCTGGCTGGCCAACTTTTCTATCTCGGCCTGACGCGCCATCACACCCGCCTCATCATTCTGCCCCCCCGCCATCGACAGCCAGTCATGACCGACCAGGGTCCCATCACGCGTGACAATTACGGCCTCAGCAGGCAGCCCAGGCCGCATACCAATGGCTTTTTCAACGTTCTCTGCGATATATATGTTTGCCAGACGTGTATTCAGATCGACATCGGTCGAAGAGATACGTGACAGCAGCAACGTTTGTTCCGACGTGCTGCCACTGGCCTTTTGTTCGAAAAAAGTAGAGCCTTTTCCAGCAAGTTCACCGAGCGCAGTCAGTGGCAGTTCCTGACCATGCAGACAAACGGCTTTCAAGGCACTTCCAAGCACTCGGTCAATGGCGCTTTCCCATCCGGGCTCCACCTGTATGGCATCTGCCAGTCGTATCGTATCTACCAGACCCGTTTGTTTCAGCCATTGTGGCAATGACTGGTCATTTCGGTCCAGCGCTGCATCCTGTAGCTCACGCAGCGTTTCCAGACGGGAGGTACTGTGCTGCCGACTGACTTTTGCCTGATTGAGCTCGCTACCGGTTTTCTCTACCTGCTGTCGTATACCTGAAATTTCTTTATCGAGCAGCTCAATCGATGCACTTAACTCTGCACAGGCAGCTAACCGTTTTTCCAGCTGCTGTCGCAATTCGGTGGTGTTATCCCCATGAATATTGGTGGAAAGCCGTTTCTTCTCCTCTTCCAGCCGCGTACGCCGCTGTTGCAGGCGCTGGATGTGATCATTGATCTGTATTATGCGGGCACTCTGTACTTCTTTTTCACGTACAGGCTGAGCTGCACGGATAGAAAAAGTTTCCCAGCGCTGTTGCCAGTCACGCATCACCGTTTCCGCTTCTCCAAGGCGAGTAGTTGTTTTTTTACTTTTTTGCAGTAATTCTGCATATGTGGTCTCTGACAACTGCAATTTCTCTGTCAGAGTCTTTTCTTTTTCGCTATCCCTGAGGTAATTTTTCCGCGCCTCTTCTATGCTAACGGTTAGTTGTGACTTCTCGGATAGTTTCTCCTGGTAAGTATCTCGCACATGTTTTATTGATTGTTCCAGCCTGGTCACCTCAGCCCCGGTCTGGTAGAAATTCCCCTGTGCCCGATTCAGCGATTCATTCAAGTCGTACAGTTGCTGGTGTTTTTTCTCGATGCCTGTCTCGGTTTTGCGCTGTTTTGCCAATTGTTCATCGAGTTTTTTCTGATGTCTCCCAAGCTCAACTTCCTCTTGCTGAATTTGCTCGGTCAGTCCCTTCCAGCGCAAGGTCAGCAGCTCGCCCTGGAACTGGCGCTCTTCCAGTTTATGCGCTTTGTAGCGTCGCGCAGCGCTGGCCTGGCGTTTCAGACGTGCCAGCTGGGTCTCCAGCTCCGAGCGGATATCATCAACACGAGAAAGGTTTTCCCGGGTATGGCGTATACGATTCTCTGTTTCACGTCGACGCTCTTTGTAACGCGATATCCCGGCCGCTTCTTCAACAAAGACCCGAAGTTCTTCAGGTCGGGACTCGATTATCCGAGTCACCATCCCCTGTTCGATAATGGAGTAGGCGCGAGGACCGAGACCCGTACCAAAAAAAATACTTGTGATGTCCTTCTTACGGCAGCGAGTACGATTGAGGAAATAGTCTGAACGACCGTCACGGCTTAATTCACGCCGGATAGATATTTCAGAATAGCGGGCATAGTCACCGGGTGCCTTTTTACCCACAGTATTGTCAAAAATTAGTTCGACAAATGCCTTGCCCACCGGTTTTCGTGCCTGAGAGCCGCTAAATATGACATCTTCCATCCTTTCACCGCGTAGATTTTTGGCGGAAGATTCGCCCATTACCCAGCGCACTGCATCTATAATATTTGATTTTCCACAACCGTTAGGGCCGACTACACCAGTCAGGAGATAAGGAAATTCTACAGATGTGAGGTCAACGAAGGACTTGAAGCCTGCGAGTTTAATTTTCTTTAGACGCATCCCGTTCCATGTGCCAGTGTAAATCGGCTAAAATTACAGCCCGTCATAATAGTAATCGTTGGAAACCCGTTCATGTCTACAAAACCAAGTAAAGAACTCGACGTATTTGATAACCCCAATTCAGATCGTGATTATACCGTTAGCATCCGCATGCCGGAGTTTACCTGTCTGTGCCCGAAGACTGGCCAGCCGGATTTTGCCACATTGTATCTGGACTATATCCCGGATAAATTCTGCATCGAACTAAAAGTACTAAAACTTTATATCTGGTCATACCGTGATGAAGGCACGTTTCACGAAGCCGTCACCAATGCCATCCTTGATGACCTGGTAGCGGCGACCTCCCCGCGCTACCTGAGGCTCTGTGCCCGCTTCCATGTGAGAGGTGGCATCTATACCACTGTCACCGCACAATATTCTAAACCAGACTGGCACGGAACCATACCCTCAGATCCACAATTCAACGACTGATTTAGGTTTTTTTTCAAGTTATGGACAGCTTCCTGGGTCTTGACATCGGCACCTCCGGTGTCAGAGCAATACTGATTAGCGACACGGATCAGATTCTAGCCTCCTCAAACACCGCTTTGCCCGGCAGTTTCAGTCAGGAAGGAAGGCTAAGCCAGCAGCCAGAGGACTGGTGGCAAGCTGTGCTTGACTGCCTGCAACAGCTATCCTCCCAACAGGATCTGGCCGGCCTGCAGGCCATTGCTATAGATGGAACTTCCGGCACTACTTTGCTGACTGATCCCCAAAACAAGCCTGTCAGTCCGGTTTTAATGTATAACGATGTGCGGCCTGCCGAACTGGTCAAAGAATTATGCAGAAAAACCTCTACAGTCCCTGCCTGTAGCCGAACCAGCGCTCTGGCCAAGGCAGTCTGGCTGTTCCAAAACTATACTCCTGCTGGCAAATATTTCATCCAGCAGCAGGCAGACTGGGTACTGTCACAGTTTACAGACAGCCCTGGCATCAGTGACTGGAATAATGGCCTGAACCTGGGCTTTGACCCTGAAACCCTGACCTGGCCTGACTGGCTGACAGAAATTGATATCGGTAAGGGAGCGTTCCCACGTATCTCCCCCCCCGGTAAGCCTGTGGCATATATATCACCCCGTATAGCCAGGCAACTCGGCCTCCCCGAATCCACGCGACTGCATGCAGGGACTACAGACAGCATCGCAGCCTTTCTCGCCAGCGGTGCAGGACAGCCCGGCGAGGCCGTCACCTCACTGGGCTCTACACTGGTACTTAAGCTTTGTACACAAAAGTCTATCCACTCAAATACCCATGGAATATACAGCCATCGTCTCGATCAACAGCGATGGCTGGCGGGTGGCGCATCGAATACGGGTGGCGCCGTACTGAAAGCAAATTTTACCCTTGACGAATTGCTCAGCCTGTCAGAACAAATAAATCCTGACCGGCGTACAGGACTAAACTATTATCCCCTGCCATCAAAAGGCGAACGATTCCCCTTCCCTGACCCTGAAAAACTGCCCGTTATGTATCCTGTACCCGACACCAGGTCAGAATACCTTCAGGCCATATTTGAAGGCATCGCACGGATTGAAAAACAGGGATATGATCTACTCGAAGAATTGACAAACGAGCCAGTTCTATCCGTTCGGTCCAGCGGTAGTGGTGCCCACAACCCGGTCTGGAGCAGGATAAGACAACGGATAGTTGATCGTCCCTTCCTGCAGGCAAAACAAAAACAAGCCGCCTACGGCAGCGCACTTCTTGCCGCTGGCAGGTTATAATCAGCACCTGAATATTTTTTTAAACCATCCGCCAAATATGAAACATTTCTATGAAAGGCAATCTATTTACCGGTGCCGGATATTTTACTAAAGGTCTGGCTCTAATCTGGAAACCGGGCATTCGCCCGTTTACGCTGTGGCCAATACTGATTACTCTGGTGGTATTTGTTGTACTGGCCTATGCCGGCATCGGTTATTTTGAGCTGATGATGGAACGATTCCTGCCTTCAGGCAACAGTTGGTGGACCAGCGGTCTGCGTTATTTACTTTGGCCATTATTGGCGGTTAGCTTTCTACTTGTCTGGTATTTTACCTTTACGATTATTGCGAATCTAATTGGCGCGCCATTTAATGGCTTTCTGGCCGAACGCGTGGAGGCACATCTGAAAGGTGAAGCCTATGAACCCTTTAATACTGGCAATTTTATTAAAGAATTCCTGCCTGCATTGATGAATGAACTGGGTAAAATTACTTACTTTATACTCTGGGCAATCCCATTGCTGATTCTGTTTATTATTCCCGTGTTAAATCTTGCAGCCCCTTTTTTCTGGATCTACTTCATAGCATGGATACTGTCACTTGAATATGCTGATTATCCGATGGATAACCATGGCATTCGCTTCAAACAGGTTCGCGCCAGCCTACGCCAGCATCACCTCACCAGTATGGGCTTCGGTGGCATGGCAACACTCTGTTCCTTTGTACCTTTGTTAAATCTACTTGTAATGCCAGCAGCAGTATCAGGTGCAACACTATACTGGGTAAAGGAACTGGAACCCAAAAACTGAGTTTATCCCGTGCTCCATGCGCGTGGCCGCCTCATCCCAGCGAGCTTGCATGCCTGTTTGACATAGCCATATGGGAATAATTTGAAAAGATACTTCTTTGCTACCTTTTTGTCATAACCGTGTTTTCTCACAAGGTGTTCAACGGTATGCCTGACGTCCGGTGCCACACCATGCATAAAATAATACTCCCTCATAAAGCTCAGTATTGGCCAATATTCTTTATTTATTGTTATCCCCTCAGACATGGCCAGTTTATTCGCAACGTCTTCGTTCCATTCTTCCGGATTGATCAGGTATCCTTCTTTATCAAGGGCAATAGATAATTCCATTCTTTACTCCAGTTAAGGTATTGATTTCGATTACCTGATTTTACAAAATTTTGCAAATATCTGATAGTTATATTGTAATTCATTTCTGCCCCATGAGACTTTCTCACAGAAATTGCAGGGATACCAATTCTGCGAGAGACAACAGATTTTAGGGGCTTAAATTTTCCTCACAAAGACCGCTGAAAATTCAAACAAACACTGCACTAGCATCAGTCTACTGAAAAAAAGATGTCGGAATAATACGATATTACTTTACTGCCACTATCATCGGTGTCTGTCATAACGGCCACAGCATCAATAGTGCTTATCTCCTTGCCAAAGACCTTCTTCAGGTCTTCATAAACATTGCGCTTTTCTATCAGCCATTTTTTTGTGACATCGCCTGTCGATCTTAAAGCTAGCATCTTAACTGACTTGCCTGCATAAGCGTTATCCCATGTTGATCCCTTAACCGCTGTATTCGCCCAAACATAGCTGAGTGCACTTGTCTTCCAGAACAATAATCCGCCATCCATAATAAGGTAGATACGTGCCGCATAATCATCACCGGATTTTGTTCTTTCGTCCCCACTATTTATCCTATTCTCGATTCGCCAACGCCAGTTCAGGTAGGGGGTCTTTTTCAGGTTGACAGGGTATTTTTTATATAGTCCTGATGCACTTGCCAGACTATTAGCCCGTAGCACATATTCCCCATCCAGGTAAACGACGTTATAAGATGTATTCCCCTTGAAGCTTTTTTCTTCCCAGTCTGCCAGGCCATTAAAAGCAAAGTTTGAAATCTCCTGACTGACAAATGTGTCGGAATAAAGAGGAATGGAATAACTGCCCGACGTAAGAATCGCCAGGCATATCAGGAAACTAAAACGAGGACGCACTACCATGCTGTTGCAGTAGCCTGTTTCCAACCAGACTGCCAAACTGGAGGAATCGATGACTCGGTCAGTAAACAGTTACAGCTAATAGATGGATAAAGCTCACTGTAGTTTTTTACATTGGTACCACTGACACGCCGATTGATATGTCTGGGTTCAAGTTGTTCAAGGGACTCAAGTCCTGCTACAGCAATGAGTTCAAGTAGATTTTCAATCATCGCCGCATGGTAATTGGCTACCCTTTTTGACTTGTGCTCGATATCCAGCGCTTTGAATCGCGCCGGATTTTGTGTTGCTACACCAGTAGGACAAAGGTCTGTATTACAGCTTCGCGACTGAATGCACCCCAGTGCAAACATCATTGCACGCGCTGCATTTACCGTATCGGCCCCCAGCGCCATCAGCCTTACCATGTGGAAAGCAGACAGGGCCTTACCGGAAGCGATGATTCTTATACGATCACGCAACCCGGTACCTATCAGAGCATTATTGACGAAGATCAATCCGTCACGTAGCGGTGTACCAACAGAATTCGTCAATTCTATTGGTGCGGCACCGGTTCCCCCTTCCCCACCATCAACGGTAATAAAATCAGGCGTAATGCCTGTTTCCAGCATCGCCTTGACAATAGACAGAAACTCTACGGTGCTGCCGACACAAAGTTTGAAACCAACTGGTTTCATGCCCGATAATTTACGTAATTTTTCAACAAATTCGAGTAGCCCTACGGGGCTATCGAATACACTGTGGGCAGGAGGCGAAATAACATCCTGCCCCATGGGAACATGTCTTATGTCTGCAATTTCCTGTGTTAGCTTTGCTACCGGAAGGATCCCGCCATGCCCAGGTTTAGCCCCTTGAGAAAGCTTAATTTCGACCATTTTTACCACGTCATAGGTGGCCCTTTCAGCAAATTTATCGGCATCAAAATTACCCCACTCATCACGGCAGCCGAAGTAACCTGTGCCTATCTGCCAGACCAGATCAGCGCCTCCAACGAGATGGTAGGGGCTAATTCCACCTTCCCCGGTATTGTGATAAAAAGCCCCCCGTTTTGCCGCCTTGTTAAGGGCCGATATCGCATTCTTACTCAGCGCGCCAAAACTCATTGCTGATATGTTGAGTGGTGATGCAGCATAAGGCTGCTTGCAGTGTGGGCCACCAAAGATAACTCGTGGATGATGGTTTGTTATCACTTTAGGATTAAGTGAATGATTGACCCACTCATAACCATTACGGTAGACATCGAACTGAGTACCGAATGGGCGGGTATCATTGTTGCCTTTGGCCCGTTGATAAACCAGTGAGCGAAACTCTCTGTTGATGGGTGTCCCATTAATATCTGATTCAACGAAATATTGCTGTATTTCGGGGCGAACGGATTCAAACAGATAGCGCACATGCCCAATAACAGGGTAGATTCTAAGTATGGTATGAGGTTTCTGAAGGATGTCATAGATACCAAGAAGAATCACTGGCAAAACAACGACAAGGGCCCAGTACATGGGTGACCAGTACTGGCTGATGAGAAGAATTAGTAGCGTGCTGATAATCGAGATAAGAACAAACCCGTGTTTTGCCGTCATACTCTTCGTTTCCTTATGAAATTATAATTCTGTTGACCCTTAAAAAGCCGCTCTAGTTCCCTGCTCAAACCACAGGGATATCTCTATTCATTTCCTGGCACATCATCTCCAACACGATTGCCCCAAGCGTTAACAATCTTATGAGAAATAGCGTGCCGTCTACGATCCTTCTGCAATAATTCATTGAGTAAACCCGCAAGCACTGTCCCATATTACAGGTTCTGAATCACAATCCAACATTTAGCAGTCTTTATGGATACACCCTTAAAAAATGAAAGTATACGAAAATTCTTGACCTAAAGTTGGCTCCAGGTACTATAATTTATACGGGAACCATTCTACGAGGTCACAACTCATGAACAGCCGATTTTACCGGATTGGCGATGTTAAGGAGCAGCTTTGCATCAGTACTGACACGCTGCGCTATTATGAAAAAATCAAACTTTTGCCCCCTGTCGCCAGATCAAACGGGGGGGTTCGCCAATATGATGACCGTGATCTTTCACGCCTGCGCTTCATACAGCGTGCTCAGAAAATGAACTTCAGTCTGGCAGAGATTGCCAATTTGCTGAAAATGCGCGAAGACCCTCATCATGCAAAAAATGAAGTTCGAGAGCTAACAGCCAACAAGCTGGGCGACATTGAGTGCCACCTTGCAGAATTGACTACGCTGCGTAATGAACTGCAATTATTACTGAATCTCTGTAGAGGCTCTGCTGACGGCTGCCCTATCATTGACAGAATAGATCTGAAGGGAATCGAGAAGAATTGAGCGCGTTGTGACCCGAACCCTGTATGTCTGCATATTATAATTATAATTGTCGTTGTGGGCACAGGCACTGTTGTCACCCAACCAAACGTTAACACACTGGGTAAACACCCCGATAACACGCTGTCGCCTTTTTCTTTTTCTCCTTTGTTTGATCCCTTCTAATGACTATTAGTATTATCCTTCCATGTATTACGGCTTAATACATAGAAAGATATTAGAAATACAGAAAATAGGGGGTTAGCCCTTAATTCCTTCTATAGTCGCTGATACGACATAGTCTTCCACTTTTGATCCCGGCACCCAATCACGGATAAATTCACGTGAGTCATCCTTGGGCTGGATAATTATGTTGATGAAGCCAGCCTGTTGTATGATTTTCTCAAGATACTCAATGCGTTCTGCCCCCCCCACACAGGCAGAATGCAGATAAGGATCGTTGCGTATGGATTCGGGCAGTTCCGTAGTCGCCACCACATCGGAGATCGCCAGCCTGCCCCCCGTTCTCAATACGCGAAACATTTCTCTAAACACCTGTGACTTATCAGGAGACAAATTGATCACACAATTTGAGATAATGACATCGACGCTCTTATCGGCAACAGGTAGATGCTCGATCTCCCCGAGACGGAACTCAACCATTGAAAAATTGGCCTTTTCTGCGTTAGATCTTGCCTTGCTTATCATAGTCGGAGTCATATCAACACCGATTACGTGACCGGCTTCACCTACTTCCTGTGCCGCCAGGAATACATCAAAGCCCCCGCCACTACCCAGATCAAGAACTGTCTCACCAACTTTCAGGCTGGCGATTGCACGCGGGTTACCACATCCCAGCCCCATGTCCGCACCATCGGGCACAGCATCCCGATCATCCTGCGTATAACCCAGGCGAGACGAAATGATGGCATTGATCTGTTCATCATCTGAAACACCACAGCAGGAGCTGACTTCCCCACAACAGTCGCCACCGGTATCTGCTTCTGCTACTTCCGTGTAGGCTTTTCTTACTCTCTGCCGCAGTACATCTGCTTTAAGCTGGCTCAAAATATCCTCCGAAATAACATTTATTTAATTGCATCACATGCCCGTTTGCAGCTGCCAACGCTGAAAATCTGTTATCTGATCCACATCCCAGAGAGGTTGTAATTCTTCAAGCTGTGCACCATTGGCCAGTATCTTCTGCCGACTCTGCTCGAGTACATGGCGACTGCCCCAGGCGATATTATTAAACCAGTCTCTGCTTGCCTGTCGTACCCCAATAAGTACGTAGCCACCATCTTCCGCAGGCCCCAATACTACATCCTGCCCCCGTATCAGTGCAGTGAATGCGTTAGCCAGATAATCAACATTCATGGTAGGACAATCTGTCCCTATTAGCACGCAGTAACGGCAGCCAAGGAGGGACTGTTCAAGCGCATAATACATCCTCTCACCCAGATCGCTCCCGTACTGTGCTCTGACTATGATGTCATATTGTATGGCCAATGACTGAATCAGCGAGTGATCAGTATTTCCTGAAACATGTAATTCCACACTGGCAAGCTTATATTTGCACGCCGTCTCCAGTGTCCGCTCAAGCATCTGTTCGTGGAAACTTAGTGCCGCCTTATCACCGATACTGCTCGCCAGTCGGGTCTTTACTTTCCCCTCTTCAGGGGCCTTAGCAAAGACAAGAATTTTTGTAGACGGGTATTTGAAATCCTTATTAATCATTACTCTGATCAATCATAGTGTAATGCCAGTTTGTCCACGGGGACACCAAGAAAATAAGCCAAACGAAGTCGCCACATCAATAAAATAGTGCGGATGATGCCGCGCTGTTCCCATCTTCGGCTTGAAGTCTCCAGCTTTTCGTGCAAGCAAATCGGAGCCTGATATTTCTTCAGGTGTTTGCTCAGGGCGACATCTTCCATCAGGCACTGCTCTGGAAAACCACCGGCCTTGTAGAATAATCCACGGCTCACAAAAACACCCTGATCACCCGTTGCGATACCGGTCAACCGTGACCGTAGATTCATACTCGCTTCCACTAGACGGAAGAGGTACTGTCGGCCACTTAAACGGATATCAAATCGACCCCAGGTAAAGGTCTTCATCGTTACCGCATTGATGATCAACCTATCCGCCTGCTTCGGGACGATACTGTCAGCATGGAGAAACCACAGTACATCCCCTGTCGCTTCACCAGCACCCACATTCATTTGCAGGGCTCGGCTGGCCGGTGTTTTAATCAGTTTGTCGACCAGGGGATCGGCAATACTGGCTGTTTTGTCCTCACTGTAACCGTCAACCAAAATTAGCTCGTGGCCATTTTTACGAAACATCTGCAATGACTGCAACAAACTGCCTATATTCTCCGCTTCATTACGCGCAGGTATGATAATAGAAATTTTCATCTTTGACCTTCATTATAGACTCCCCGAATCATAACCCTTATAATAATTCTTAGTCCTTAGTCTCAAGTCTTTTACTGCCGTTACAAGGCCCCGCTACAACTACAACCCTGACCAGCCGTACAACCATAACAATGATCCCCAATGACAATGGGGTTTCCCTTCAAGTCATCAACACTGATCTGGTTTATGTGAGTCCTTGTTCGACCCTGAATGTACAACGGAAGTTCCAGCATCTGATTAAAATCACAATCATAAACATAGCCCTGCCAGTCCACGCTGATCAGCGTACAACACATAACGCTCTTCAGGTTTGATGCTTCATAGTTATCTTTAAGCAGCTGCATATACTCACTGAACTGACCCTTCGATATCAACATGCTACCGAAACGTTTGATGGGCATATTGACTAAAACAAAGAGACTATTAAATTCCACGCGCTCCCGCTGCTGTAATTCGCGTTTGTAATCTGCTTCCAGTATGTCTTGAGCAGGCGGCAGTGACGGGCCCTGCGGGTTATACATCAGATTCAGCGTCAAACCTGTGCCGGGTTTTCCATATCCAAGCGCATTGAGTTTGTGTAAGCCTGCGATACTGGATCGGTAAACACCTTTACCGCGTTGTGCATCAACATTATCCTTAAGGTAACAGGGCATAGAAGCAACAATTTCAACCTCTTGTGAGGCAAGAAATTCAGCAAGATCTTCCTGCCCAGGTTCATTCAGTATAGACAGGTTACAACGATCAATAACATGTACCCCATGCTTTCTGGCAACCGTCACCAGATAACGGAAGTGTTCATTTATCTCTGGTGAGCCACCGGTAATATCAAGTATCCGAATATCTGTTTTCTTCAAGAAACCGATCAGATCATCAACCGTTTGCCGATCCATCTGCTCCTTTCGATTCGGACCGGCATCGACATGGCAGTGCAAACAACTCTGGTTACAAAGGTAGCCAATGTTAACTTGTAAAATTTCCAGCTTACCTCGGCGGATGGCAGGAAAATCAGTTTCTTCAAGTAATGGTAAAGTTGCTAGCATGGATTTCTGTAATCCTTAAAGGTACGTTAGTAAATAAATTATTCAAGACAGTAGTTTGTTTATCCAACCTACCACCTTTCGTGTGCGGTCACTGAACAACTTCTCACCATAATAGGTATTTACTGTTCGTCTAGAAATCTGTGCCAATGTCGGATAAGCATGGATAGTCCCAGAGATATCACCTATCTTCAGCCCAGCCTGCATTGCCAGCACAATTTCATGTATCAGCTCCCCGGCGTGCGGGCCAAGTATTGTCGCACCGAGTATTTTTCCCTTACGACTAATCATCTTCATCTCACCGGCCGTCTCGACCTCGGCCAAAGCCCGGTCAATATCGTTGAAAGGGAATCTCAGGACATCTACGTCTATGCCCTGTTCTTTTGCCTGTTGTTCCGTGATGCCTACCCTGGCCAGTTCCGGATCACTGTAGGTTACCCAGGGGACGACCCTGTAATCGGTTTTTTTCGGGAAGCGGAATACGGCATTGCTGATAACGATACCGGCCTGGTACTCCGCCATGTGGGTAAACGGATAAGGCCCCGTCACATCACCGCAGGCAAAGATATGTTTACTTGTACTGCGCAATCGTCTGTCGACCTTGATGCCCTTGTTATCGTACACAACTCCCACAGCATCCAGTCCCATATTTTCTACGTTGGGCCTTCTGCCGACAGCAACCAGCAGAGCATCACATTCTAATTCTATATCTCTCTCACTTTCACGGCTACATCGCATGCGATAGATATCATCCGTTTTACTGACATGCTCCGCCGATGTAGTGGTAAGGATGTCTATGCCTTCCTTTTTTAGGCTTGCTGCCAGCATGTCACTAATCTCAGGGTCTTCCTGTGGCAACAGATGCGGCAACCGCTCAACTATCGTCACCTGACTGCCCAACCTGGCGTATGCCTGTGCCATCTCTACCCCGATAGCACCACCGCCAAGTACGATTAGTCTCACAGGCAGCTCTCGAAGGGAAAAAATATTTTCATTGGTCAGGTACGGTACTTCATCAAGTCCAGGAATTGGCGGTATAAAAGGGCGGGAGCCACTGGCGATGACAAAGCGACGACCTTGTATACTTTGCCCATTGACTTCGACAGTATATGGGTCAATAAAGCTGGCGTGACCAAACACCACCTCCGCACCATAACCACGAAAACGTTCGGGATCATCGTGAGGCTGGATCTGATCAATGACCGATTGAACATGATCACTGACACGAGCTAAATCCACCTCAGGCGCCACACTCTCAAGTCCGTATTCATCCGCTCTTCGCATCAGTGAAGCCACTTTTGCGGTATGAATAAGGGTCTTACTTGGGACACAGCCCGTGTGTAAGCAGTCACCACCGAGTTTTTCTTTACGCTCAATCAAAGTGACTTTTAAGCCCAGTTGCGCGGCAACGCTGGTGACAATAAGCCCGCCTGTCCCACCACCGATAACCACCAGGTCAAACTTTTTCATTTATTTTTACTCATTCGGCTTCTGAAAGATCGATACGCTTTGAGAACACTTCATAATCAATAGGTTCCTTACTTTGATAGTTTATTCGCTTAAGCCTTTTCTCATTGACCAGGTGATAGCGCACTTTCACCTCTATGGCAGCGGCATTGTTAAATTCACCCGTTGAATATTCCATGGAGTACTGACGCGGCTTACCGTAAGGAAGGCGTGTATCAGCCAGGTCAATAATAAACGGCCGCCACATCATTTTCCGTATCAGTTTATGATACTGTTCTTTTAGAACTTTTCCCTGTGAATCAAGCAGTTTCATATTGACTGATAGATAGCGATCAGGTGTACCTGTAGGCAGATAGTGGCGGGTTCCTGTATTCGTGATTTCAAAGGTGAATTTTCTTTTATTCTTCTTTGTTAATGCTACTTCAAACAGATCCGCCGTAAAGGCCTTCTTGACCATTTCCGGATCGTGCCCACCTCGCCACAGATGCTGTCGCGCATTACGCACCACACCACCCTCAACCAGTGGTCGCTTAATTGCCGGCATGTGGCAGTCTACACAGCCCAGCGATGCAATATCCTGTACGACTGTTTCGCCTGATCTTTTTACAGTACCTTTTGATGATTGAATTTCAGCAACCGTGCCGCAGGGAGGAAAGCGGTAAAAGGTATCCCAGCGCTTGCCATCGACCACATGACAGCGAACGCAGACTTCATTCGCATTCTCCAGCTTCTTTACCGGATGCGGTGCATTAACATTGTCGAGTACACCCACTATTTTCCCCTCACGGTAGTGACAGGCGGCGCAGGTCACACCCTCGTGTTGAAGTTTGGAATCAAAATTTGGATTTTCCTCAAGCACTGGATCCCATTTAGATGCATCCCGGTAACCCAGAACTGTCTGCGGTTGCTGACGATCGAGTGGCGTGTGACACAGTCGGCAACTATCTCGTTTATCTTCAAACTTCCAGTCAGCCTGAAAATAAGGATCGGTGAAAGCCTTACTGTGTATTGTCGTACGCCATTCCCGATAAAATTCTGTATGGCACGAGCCACAGGTCTCTGCACTCAGGTCACCCAGTACAGGCGGCACCTCGGATGTATCAACAGGATAGGCAAACCGATCATCAACGACAAATATTTCCATCGGACGAATAAAACGCCACGTAAAAAAACCAATTATAACAATGACTAATGCGATGATGATGACAGACTTTTTTTTCATGTGGCAGGCTCCTTGCTCGCTAAGCTTTTATCGACTTAGCCATTCAATATTATTCTGTGTGAGAAAACGAGGGAGTAAATACATGCCGCTTCACCCTCGAATAATACAACGTGATGTTCCGGTATCAGTCGATTACACCATCGTGTTGTAGCGACAATACCACCGATGCCGTCACCAGATATAAGTGCTATTTCAGATTACTTATGGGTACCTTTATTAATTGTAAATTTATCAGATTGTGATTCAAAATCTGCTATATCAAGGCAAGGATCACTCAGCGGTTCAATGACACCCTGTCATCCAGTGCTTGTTTATCCATGTACTTCGTAATAGCTGGCTATGACGAAGATTCTTATCGTAGAAATAGAAAATTCTGGAGTCAATATAATTATACATGAATTAATAGATATGCCCCATTTGACCTTTTCCCATTACTCATCGTTCCGGGCATTCATCGAGTTTATCCTTATCCTTTTCATCCACGTAATCCGATAGACAGGTATTTTCCAGTGTAAATGTATTCGGCAGCTCGGTTGTATGACTTTATTTGTGAGACACGACTGCAGTTCCGAATTGACTCGTCATAAATTCCTTCCTGAATAATGTATCTATAATCCCACCATCGTGGCTTCTCTGTCCCATAACCTGACCTGCTCGAGGATCGTTTTCGAGCTAGTCGTCTCCGGGTTATAGGCTACGGTCAATTCGCGTGTATGTTGTGGACTAAAATGAACCGACATAATACCTTCACTGGAGCTTATCGTCTCTTCAAGCTTTACACGTTGGTTTGCCAGTAAGTCTGGGTGAATGTAAATTAAAATATCGACTATGTCCATGTTGCTCTCCTTTGCCGGTATGTCGGCACTTGTAAATGTAAAATCAACGGTTCAATGCACTACCGCCAGATGCGCTGCAATCCACTTGGTTATTCCACCACGTACAACATGAACATCATGGAAACCGTGTTCAGCCAGAAGTAATGCCGCCCTGGCCGAACGCCTGTCAGTTCGGCATACAATTGCAATTGAGCGTTCAATGTAATCAGTTAATTCATCGATCCGCTTTGATAATTCTTCGACAGGAATATTCAGTGCACCTTCAATATGGCCCTGCTCACCAACAAATTCCTCAGCAGTACGCACATCAAGTAACAGTATTTCATTTGCGTCCAATCGGTTTTTAAGTTCTGGAATATCAATTGTTGGTCCCTGGCGCATCTTGCCAATCAGGCGTGGCAGAAAGGCAATGAGCGCAAGTAAACTCAGTGCCAGCAGGCCTTTCTGAATTAAGCTTTCACCGCCTCCGATCGCTTCACGACCGGCATAACCAAGATAGGTATAGGCAATTGCTCCCGGCAACATAAAGACGTATGTCGCTACGACATAATGGAGAAGTTTGATAGGCGTCAAACCCAGTGCATAATTCAAAAGATTAAACGGGAACAGGGGAACAAGTCGGACAAAGGCGACAAACCTCCAGCCCTCAGCCTCCACCCCATCCATCAATGTTTTGATACGTCCTCCTGTCTTGTTTTCTACCCATTCGTGTGCCAGATAACGTGCAACCAGGAAGGATCCCAATGCGCCCAGGGTCGCTCCAGTTAGATTAACAAAGGTTCCCATTACCGGGCCGAACAAGGCCCCACCTGTCAACGTCAGTACTGAACCCGGTAAAAAAAACAGGGTACCCACTGCATAGATTAAAATATAAATAACAGGACCCGCCGCACCTGCCTCTTTTACCCAGTTTTCCAGTATCTCAGCATTGAACTGATCTCGATAAATGATGGCAAATGCAATACCTGTTGCCAGTAAAAGAAACAGACCGATGCGAATCAGTTTATTTTTCATCCGTTATAACCTCATTTGCACCACTCCATTGACGACGATTTATTGCGTACTCGGAAATTTTTCCTCGAAATGGAAGCAGCAACATACCGGTAATCCATGAAATATCTTTTGTATCACGATAGTTATGGATACCGATAGTCATCTCTTTATGTCCACCGCGCGGCTGATTGCGATAGGTGCCGAATAAACGGTCCCACCATGTCAGGCTGAAGCCGAAATTACTATTGGCTTCATCATCCTCGACCGAATGATGTACTCTATGCATATCTGGAGTTACAACGATCCAGCGTAGAACACGATCGAGGGCTGGTGGCAAACCAATATTGCCGTGGTTAAACATGGCGGTAATATTAAGAATGATCTCAAAGAGAATAACGGCAACCACGGGTGGGCCTAGCAGCAGGATGGTGGCAAACTTGATCAGCATTGAAAGGACAATTTCCAGCGTATGAAATCGTGCGCCCGTCGTCACATCGAAGTTTGGGTCAGCATGATGAACTCGATGCAAACGCCACAGAATCGGAATGGCATGCACCATGACATGCTGGACATAAATAACGAAATCCATAATCACGACCGATACAATTACAGTGACATAAAGTGGAAGTTCATAGACATTGAACAGTCCCCAACCCTGCTGACTTGCCGTCACGGCGACACCGATGGCAGCCGCGGGGAATAGCAGGCGTAGAATGAATGAATTAAGAAACACCAGGCCAAGGTTGTTGATCCAGCGCAATGTCTTGGATACTGTGAGCTTACGCCTCGGTGCAGCTATCTCCCACAGAGCCATCATCACCAACACACCAAAGAAGAACCCCATCCGTATAGACTTCTCGTTTGACATAATAAATTCTTCCAGGTTCATTGCTCGGCTCCAATTCATTCCAAATAGCAAACAAGTTGCTGAATATGTTCAATAGTGGCTATAATACCCGTTATAGTCTACTATTCAATTAACTACTTGAAAAGGATACAGGCATTTAATAATATGTCAAGCGGAAACTTTAAGCAGAATCTATTTAGTCAGTTTGCCCGTGTAGGTAAAGCACTGGCCAACGGCAATCGTCTCGAGTTGCTCGAGTTCCTTGCGCAGGGAGAACGTAGTGTAGATGAGCTGGCCAGAGTATCTGGTCTCTCTGTGGCAAATACCTCACAACATTTACAACAACTCCGACAGTCTGGGTTAGTGACCTCTCGGAAGGAGGGACTTAAAGTCTTTTACAGGCTCAGCAGCGACGATGTCGTAGACCTCCTTAGCTCGCTTCGCCGGGTTGCGGAAAGAGAGCTTGCTGATGTGGGTAAATTGGTTGATAGTTACCTGACAATAAAGGACAACCTTGAACCCATTGCCCGCGAAGAGCTATTAGATCGTGTGAATAATGGCCTGGTAACAGTCATTGACGTTAGACCAACAGAGGAGTTCAACGCTGGCCATGTCCCCGGCGCCATCAATGTTCCGTTATCAGAATTAAAAAAGCGCCTTAATGAACTGGACACTGTACAGGAAATAGTAGCCTATTGTCGTGGACCGCATTGCGTACTGGCCTTTGATGCCGTAGCAGAGCTCAGAAAACACGGCAGAACTGCAAGAAGGATGGAGGAGGGTTTTCCAGAATGGAAACACGCTGGTATGCCCGTGGAAGAACAGTAATATTAATAGAATTACCCCCCTTTATAAAACACTACTGGGTGGGATCATTAACCGTTTTTTAGCCACTTTACTTCTGACTGTGCCCGTTCTGATGCGGATATGAGGGCTTTATCGCTACCTGTTCAGCCCCAGCCACTGTGCCATCAGCGGATAGCGCTGCCTTCAGGTATCTAATTACGACTTGTTTCTCGACTCACCATCGAAGAGTCATACATGACCACATGCCCTCTCCCCATCCGTTTGGCATGATACATTGCTATATCGGCTTTACGTATTTCTGCCTCAATTTTGTAGGTCTCAGAACCCAGTAGATTTACACCCAGGCTGGAATCCAGTGGAATAATTTTTTTCTTATATTTGACGGGCTCTGCCAGCGAACGCTTGATTTTTTCTGCAAAAGCCATGGCCTCCTTCGCTGCCTTGACGTTCACATCATTGAGTTGTTTTATCAGAATTATAAATTCATCTCCACCAACCCTGCTGACAACATCCTCTTTCCTCATACCATTTCGTAACCGTTGTCCAACTTCAATAAGTACGGCATCACCTGCCTCATGCCCATAGCTGTCATTTACACATTTAAATTCATCAAGATCGATCAGAATCAGAGCGGCGTGAATATGATGCCTGGCACATTCTGCAAGTGTTTGTTCCATATATTTCAGGAAAGCTCTGCGATTTGGCAGGCCGGTGAGTGGGTCACTGTAGGCCATATCGGCAAGTTCGATAATGGCCTCGTCACGTTCTCGCTTGAATGGGTTTATTATCCAGTAATAAATGACCGGTGAGGATACTAAAACCAGTAATACTACATCGAGCACAGCTTCTGTCGTATGAGAGAAAGTGTATGGATAGGCCTCCAACGAAAGCATTATGAAGAATTCTGCCGCCGAAATGACGACCGCAATACGAAGTATTACCTGTTGGGCTGTAATCCTTGGATATTTCATCCTTCTAAACAGTCACTGGCTGTTATCAAATTTAGAATTCTAATTAATTCTATTTTTCCTGTCACATTCATTAATTAATAGCGCCAACCAATAGAGGTGTTATTAAGCATATGTTGAGCATACAACAATTAAGGAACCTCTGATTAATTCATGAACTCGTATCTTACGCCTAAAATATCCACGCCTAAAATATCCAGCTTTTTCGTTGGAAACCTTCGCAATAGCCAGCTATTACGTGCGATTTCCGCCTCAAATCTGAATATTTTAGATCGCAATCCACTTCGTCCAGAATTAATCAGAGGTTCCTTAATGTTTTCTTAAACCTGTTTCAATGGGTTCTGGCGGTAGTACAAAGACACCTCCCGGTATATACCGGGGTAATGTTTTTGTAAAAATTCGGGTGCCATAAAGAAGTATTCTGATACCACGGCAAAAAACTCCGCGGGACTTTGGGCAGCGTAAGGATCAATAGAAACATGATATCCGTGTTCCAGCTCTCTGAGCAAACGTTCATATGCACAGCTAAATATACGGGTCCAGTCCTCTCTCTTCATATCTTTATTTAATACCGGCATTCCATTTGCAACACCGTTTAGCATATCCAGTTTATGGGCAAATTCATGCAGCACAACATTGGATCCAAAATGACGTGCGCCTTGCCCTTCCGGATCCGCATCTGCCCATGAAAGGATGACCGGCCCTTTCCCCCACGCCTCACCACCCAATGTTCGTTCTGAACTGTGCAATACACCGGCTTCATCAACGTGTTCATATTCAACAATAAAGGCATCGGGGTACACAATAATTTCATACCAACCATCAAAATCGCTAAGATTTCTGTTTAGAATCAGCAGGCAGGCCTGGGCAGCAATCTGCACTCTCATCTTGTCTGACAGCGCCATCCCTGCGGCTGCAGTAAACTGTTTTTCATGCAGGAAAAGTCCAGTCAGCTTACGTAAACGGGTAAGTTGCCTGGTATTGAGCCGATTAAACAAAGAAAGCATGCGGGTACTCTGTTGCCAGAGCTGAAATGGGATACGTGTATCGCGCAGCACCGTAGATCGATACCAGCGTTTAAGGTTATTTAACAAAGCCTTCTTTATCTTTGCTCATTAACAAAAAAACCTGTCTCGACATCTGCCTATTGCCGTATAATTTTCTTTCGGGTGAGGCTCTCAATAATTTTTTGTGCCGTCACGTACCCGCGTATCGAAGATCCATCGGGTAAATACAGGGTTGGTGTTCCTTGCACACCAAGCCGCTTACCTAACTCAAAACCTGCTCGAAGAACCTTGTCAGCACCGCAGTTTCTATTTTCTAGCTTACCCTTGCTAATACCCATTGCGATATTTATTGCCCTATTTCGATCCGCCGAACACCAAACCGATAACATATCTTTATATCCCGGACCTTTATCTAGCCCTCTGGGAAAGGGTATATAGCGCACACTCACACCGGCTTTCTGTAATTGTGGAACTTCCCTGTGAAATTTCTTGCAAAAGGGGCAACTGGTATCAGAAAAGACACTGATGGTGGCCTTTTCTTTACCTTCTGCCCTGAAAATAATTAACTCTTTTTCGGGAAATGATCTCAGTAGAGGAATATTTTCTCTGGCCTGTGCCTGCTGAGTAAGATTGATACCATTCTTTAGATCCAGGAGATTACCCACCAGGGCATACTCTCCGTCTTCCGTAACATAGGCAAATTTATTTCCTATCCTTACCCGGTAAATTCCATTTACAGGTGTTTTTTCGGGTGTACTGATGGTTCTACCGGGTAAAAGTTTTTGCAGGTTGACTGTGCGAGGATCTCCGGTCTTATTTTTACCGGCAACGTTCCTTCTAACAGATACTTTCTCCTGTTGAGGGATCGGGTTTCGTTTCAGCCATGCTGAATAAGCTTTATCGTTCCATTTGGACTGGAAAAAGGCGATGACATCCAGTGTCTGTCCGGCATCAAGTTTATCTTTAAATGCGGGCATGGTACCACCAAGCTTAATGCCTCCATTCCGGATAGTACTGCCCAAAACTTTTATCGAATGGTGCCAGGCATGTGCTGTGCCATTAAGTGGCGGTGGTGGATATTTACCATTGCTGCCTGTTTTGCGCCAGTTTTTGGTTCCCTCTGCGTTTGCCTTGTGGCATCCAGCACAGTAACTGGCATATAAGCTCGCGCCCTTAGTTACCTGGTCATCTGAGTACCATCTTGCCGCCGCATAGGACAGATTGGGAACAAGCAAATACCCATAAATAAACAGTAATAAAGCTTTCTGGATCATAAACGAACCCAAGTGTACAGATAGAGGTCCAAATCAGAGTGTGGTGTCAGGGTGCTATAGCATCACAAACTTTTTTCAACCGGCTGCGCACCTCAGCTGCCAGTGCGGGAATAACGGGGTTATCGACCAGTGCAAGAATAGCGGATGGATCCATAAACGCAACGGTAATACTGCCATCTTCTTCCTCCCTGACAACAACGTTACAGGGCAATAAAAGTCCAATATCGGGTTCAGCTTCCATCGCTTGATTAGCCAGTACCGGGTTACAGGCACCGAGAATAATATACGGACGTTTATCGATATCCAGTTTCTTTTTTAGAACGGCACTGACGTCAATTTCAGTCAGCACCCCGAAGCCCTGTTCCTTTAAAGCCTCTGTGACATCGGCTACTGCCTCATCATAGGATTTACTGGTAGTGGTTGAAAAAGCATACATATATTTCTCCTTGTATTGTTCGGGCTGCCCTCATACGTACACAGAACTGGCGGCATCAACAGGTGCTAACTTACCTGAGTGCTAGCCCTATTCGACCTTAGCCACATGAGTATTGCAACAATCAGCAACGCTAATTGTACCAGCAGACCCTGAATATTAGGATAGATTCCTAATAAATCTACGGTTGGAAAACTAACAGGATTCATTCCCAGTTCCCCTGCTTCCTGCAGAGCAGCTATTCCCTTCCCAGCAAAGACAATTGCCATCAGAAACATGAAAATACTGCTAACAGCAAAAAATTGTCGTAACGGCAGACGGGCAGAATAGCGCAGGATAATCCATGTGACTACCGCCAGAATGGCAGAGGCAACAAGGAAACCGGTAAAAATCATGTGCTGGCCGGACTTTTCAGTTTGAATCCATAATGCCTGATAAAACAGAACTGTTTCCAGTATCTCACGGTAGACGGCAATAAATGCCAGTCCGCTAAGGCCCCAAAGTGTACTCTTACCGAGCGCCTTTTGAATGTTGTTCTCGATAAATTCTTTCCACTGTGTGGCACCGGTTTTACTGTGCAGCCAGAAACCAACGTAAAAGAGTACAGCCGCAGCCAGCAGAGCAGCGAGACCCTCTGTTATTTCGCGCTGCATACCGGAAATATCTATTACATATGTCGATGCCCACCACGTAACCGCACCCAGAAGCAGTGCCACAAAAACACCCCCATACAACCATTTTAATGCATCCCGTCGATCAATCCTGATCAGAAATGCCGCAAGTGCAGCAATAACCAGCAGCGCTTCGAGGCCTTCGCGCAACAGTATAACCATGGCACTGGCATATGCAGCGCCACCACTGAGGCGAGTTCTATCGAGTTTATCTGCAGCCGTTTGCAGTAATGCCTGGATACGGTGTGTTTCTACCTCAAGTTCAGCTGCTGGCAGGCCGTCACGAATCAGGTTTCGATAGGCCGTCATTGATTTTTCTATTGACACACGAAGTTCGGGATCAATGGTATTGAGACCATTTTCAATGAGTTCAAAACCTTCTAGATAAGCTTTCACGGCTAATTTGTATGCCAGCTTCGGTTTATTCTTCTGATAGGCATCGAGACTGTCTGACATTTCCTCTTTTGCGAAAGTCAGCAAGGCTGCATTCCCACGACTAAATAACACATCCGGTCGACTACGCAAAAAGGCCATTAAAGCCAGGCCTTCGATACCGTAACTTTTTTCACTTTGTGCGGGTGTGGTCGTGGTTAGCTTAAGCAGATCCAGTGGAATCTGACGTATTCCATCCCTGTCATACACGGCCCCCCCCTGCTTTACTGACTCACCAGTCTGAGCCATAGCACTGGTTAAAAAAGCCAGGCCCCAGCGATCGATATCATTTAGCTGTGGGTAGGCCTTCATCTGCGTACCGGCAACACCCTGAGTTATCGTATTAAAGAGGCCATATACTGTTCGTTCCCGATAACGATTGTAGTCGGTAAAAACGACAGGTGGTGGATCCATATTGATTGCTGCAGGGCCATCTCCCATACCACGATCTCCATGGCAACTACTGCACTGCTCAACATATAACTGCTTCGCTCTCTGCAAATCGGGCGCTTGTCCCGGGATAACGGCAACATCATAAGAAGCAATCACATTGCTGCGGATAGCAGCCGCTATCCTGTTAATATCAACCGCTTCCCCTTTTCCCTTTACCTGTGTGATCAGCTGGCGCGACAATTCTACAATTTCAGCTTTTCGTGCAGAGGCAGCTAATGACTGTGATTGCTCGAATATGGCTTTAGAAAAATCTCTCATTTCGTCATATTCCCCGGCATGGGTAATCTGACCATCATTTACAGCGCCTGAGTAATCGACACCAATATAATCTACGAGTTGTAACAACTGCTGAATATCAGTTGAAGCATTTGCAGTTATCGGTAATAACAACGTACAAAGCAGTAGAAAATAGGGTTTCATAAAATGAGCGCTAGAAAGTGACTGAAATTAAACTTAATGATACTTATTCTTATTTAGATTGTCAACAACCATCATGCCTGTCCGAATTATGATCGCCATTCTTTATTCTTGGGATCTTGTCTGTTTTATATTTACCGGAATTTCTTATGAGGATCTCTGACGTTGAAAATACCGAAGGAAATTAACGCATCCAGTACACACCGTTCACCAGCAACAAAATTATAAGCAGTACCACCGACAAAGCCAGCGTACTGGTACCCCCTTCTTCTGACAATTTTTCATCAATCTTACCGGAGTGATACCGCTGCCGTATTGATTTGATTTTCTGGATGCTATGCCGGTAGTAAATATAATTAGCAACCGTTCCCCAGAGTATATTTGTCAGTGGCGAAAATATTGTACTGATGAATATGACTACAGACCAACCCCAAAGCTTTCTATAAATTGCCCAGAAAAAAGGCACAAAAAAGGCTGGCCAATGCCATGTAAAAACAAAATGCGGGTTCTTATCCTGCTGAAACCTATCGAATATTGGTAGATAATTATCGATATTTTCACCGACAAACTGAGCTAGTCGACGCCTAATACTTTTGAGGGAAGCACTTTTCTCATGCTGGCTCCCCTCAGTATCGAAAGATAACGCAACGTCATCAAGCCCTGTTTCCATCTTTTTTCGTGCCCTGTTGGCGCTGGCATGCTTCTGAAACTCAGCCATTGTTTCGCTGTAGGACTTTTCCTGATCGGATGTCTGGTTTGATGTTACGGGCTGCATGGCAAGGTTTTCAGGCTTTGGAAAAGGTTTTTTACGCTTATTTTTTTTAGTTTTAGAAGAGCGGGTGCTACCACCAACCGGCTCCAGTTCACATTCCACCCCTAATTGAAGAACCTGTACCCGTAACTGGTCTGCTTTTTTATAAACAAACGTGCGTTTTACGTGTCTCCTTTTTCCGGAAACCAGTTTTATCGCCCTGTCAGGCGATGTTTTCAAAAGACGTGCCAGATCAAAAACCACTTCATCGTGGTCCGAACCCGGAAGGATATTTCCGGGGAAAACAAGACGATATTGTTGATCATCATCAAGTATGGGCATAGTCATTTATAGTGCCTTTTAGATTTCACCTGAACATATCAGGATCAATTAGCGTTCATTTAGATAAGTAATTCCCTGAAAATGTCATCACCAGTATAAAATATTTTGTCTGGCCCAGACGAGCGCAACTCAAAGCGATCCTCTTTACCAAAATACCTGATTGCATTCCCCCAGCTATCATTCATTTCGCGTACACTGATTCCAATGTCACCCTGTATCCATATCCAGCTAACATCGGCGGGGCTAATTTCTCTATCCTGGTCGGCGAACCATAAACTTGTCCGGACAGAAATATTTCTCAGTTTTTCCATTGTTTCTGTCGCAGCGGGTGACAGCTGTTTCACTCTAACCTTCTGCCGTACGACGGTGGAAATTTTATTTACATCTGTAGAAGATAATATATTTTCCTGACTATTAGAACAATCACATGTTTGTGGCACAGGTTTAATGTTCCAGACCACAATAGCTTCAATGATCATAAAAAAGATGGCATAGAACAAATATTTCAATTGTGTACTTTTACTCAGTGGCATCGAACGTTTTCTAATGCGACTAATTGATTCCTCTGGACCAGCTTGTCTGGCTGCACTCTGGACAGCAGCCTTTCCTGTACTTTGATTATGACGAGAAGAGTTATTCTGCCGAATACGGCTATCCCCATTGCGAATAAACATGGGTAACTGCTGCGTAGATACAAATGATTCTTCTATAGGCAACAATACACATTCAGCACCCTGTTTCAGAATGAGTAGCCTAAGTTTCTCTGCTCTGTCCAGTGTCAGCTTCTTATTGATCTGTTTGTGCTTTCCAGCAACGAGACGTGAAGCTTTCTCCTTGTCCAGGTGCAACATCTGCTGCAAACGAGAGATAACTTTTTTTCTGGAATTTCCCGGCAATAAATTGCCTGTAAAGACCAACCGGTAAAGTTTATTGTTGTCGCTCATTACTCAGAGTATCAGGTGAACATTGAATTATAACAGTAAGTTAATATATATAGTTATCTATCTACTTTAACTTTTGCAGAAATGATTGGCAAGCCTAACGCCTGGAAACATCTGGTAACATGTCATGCCTTTGGCTTTCGGGGGGATTCACAAGGCGCGCGTTGAAGGCGTGTATACACCTGGTAAGATATTTTGTAATGTGGCGCATGGATCAGTCTCTGTTAGCCCCGTTAGGGAGGAGGCATAACAGAGTTGACCGTTAATCAGAGGCTCTCTGGATAAAATAGCTTCAGAAAAATAACGGCTATCTCAATCAAATCGGTCAATCTTGATCAGGGCAGTAGTTTATCAATCTTCAGAATAATCTTGGAATTTGATGTGGGGCTAACCAGCTGAGTCTGACTCTGCAGATCACCGCCCTGCGCGGCAGGCTGCCCACTGTGCGAAATCCGTGCAGTAATGCTTAATTGATTATAATCCAGCAGGCTGATATCGGGACGCAGTAAAGACGAATCATTTAGCACGATGGTCAGTGGGAATCCGCTGGCCTGGCGCTTAATCGCAGCCAACGGCATTGGAGGGCCTGAAACTGCTCTGGCAAATATAAACAGAACATCATTTTCCTGAATCTTATCCTGCAAGGAAGGATCAACAATGATATCAATGGGAATTGAAGCAACTAGGGGAGGTTCAGGCAGGTTAATCTCAGCGACATTCATGCCAGCCTCTTTAGCCAAAACAACTGCTTCGTTAATCATTGAGTTCAATTCACCCAACATCTCTTTGTGCTCTTTTAAACCCAGGGCTGCACGCTGCCAGTAATCAATGGCCTCAATATATTGTTTCTTATCGGCTGCCGCCTGCCCTGCCATCCACAAGGCTGTAGAATTTGATGGCTCCTTTTCGAGGGCTTCCGTTAATAACTGTAGAGGACGTCCTGACAAGCTACCCCCCTGGGTCATGGCAATTGAATCTGCCAGCACGACCAGAGCAGTGGGTAGACGGTCAGTGACCTCGACCAGTTTTTCATAAGCCTTAACAGAATCAGGAAACTGCTCCTTGGCCGCATATAAACGTCCAAGCAGATACCAGCCATCCGGATTATTCGGATCCTCAGCTGTTTTCTTTTTGAGACCTGCGATCATTTCCTCCATTGAAGGCAATTTTCCTGCCCTGGAAGTAGTGAGGCCGGGAGGAGTTTCTTGGTGTTTCCCCGGTCCGACAACATCTAGATATTGTGGAGAACCCAGCATGTCATACATGCCAAAACTCAATACTGGCACAATGACAGCCACTGCAACCAACATCTTCCAGGAAGATTTATCAGACATCTTTTCCGACAAAACTTCTACATCGGCAACATCAATGAGCAGGCTTTTTTCTAGCTCTTCCAGTGTCTGTTGGTAAGTCTCCTCTGATAGGGTTCCGGCCTCTAGCTCGGCCTTCAATTCCTGTATCCGCTCTCTGGCGATAGTGATATTTTGTTCACGATCATCATCCATCTTCACGGTTTTTCTATTAAGCAGTGCCGGAGTAAGTAATAAAAGGCCAGCAGCCACCATAATTGTCGATAAAATCCAGAATGACATTATTTGTCTCGCTCCAGTAATTGTTCTGCCTGAGCCCTGTCCGTGTCCGTTAAGGGAATATCATCCGTAGACCGGCGTATAAACTTGATCAGAAAAAACACAGCAACAATCAATATGATAAATGGGCCAATCCAGAGAACTAAGGTATTGCTCTGAAAAGGCGGTCGAAAGAGAATAAAATCACCAAAGCGCTGTGTCATAAAATTCAGCACAAACTCTTCATCTTTTCCCGCAGTAATCATTTCGTAGGTTTTCCGGCGCAGATCCTTGGCCAAATCAGCATTGGAATCACTGATAGGCTGATTCTGACAGACAGTGCAACGCAATTCCCCGGTTAATTTCTTGTACAGGGCCTCCTTTTCCGGATCATCAAACTGGTAGACATCAATAACGGCCTGCGATGACACTGAAACTACAAGCAACGTCAAAACAATGGGAATAAACCCTTTCTTTATCCGCATTCCTAATCCGCCTCCGCGTTTAATTTTCGCAATAGAGGTACAATCTCAGCATCGACAACCCCATTGCTTAGTGGGCCTATATACTTGTAACGGATAAGCCCCTTTTTATCGATGACAAAGGTTTCCGGTACGCCATAAACGCCCCAGTCAATACCCACATCACCGGTCCTGTCCACCAGATTAGCTTTGTAAGGATCACCCAGTTCCTGCAACCATTTCTTGGCATCTTCTGGTTTATCCTTGTAGTTCAAACCGTATACTGGAGCAATATTCAGAGAGACCAGACGTTGAATTACTGGGTGCTCAGCACGACAGGCTGTGCACCAGGAGGCCCAGACATTCAGTACCCACACCTGGCCTTTCAAATCTGAAGTCTTGAGCCGTTGATTGGGATTATGCAAATCGGGCAAATCAAATTCGGGTGCTGGCTTACCAATAAAGGGCGAGGGGATATAACTCGGATCCAGCTTCAGACCAATGGCCAGAAAAATAACCAGAACAACAAATATTGCAAAGGGGATAAGATAGCGTTTCACGATACCGCCTCAGTTACCACTGCACGTTGCTTTTTTTTCCGACCTGCCAACTTTCTGTAGCGCCGGTCACTGGCGGAAAACAACCCACCCAGAGTCATGATCAGAGCGCCCAGCCAAATCCAGCGAAGAAATGGTTTGTGGTAGACACGTAAGCTCCAGGCACCTTTGTTACCCAATGGTTCGCCAAGGGCAGCAAACAGGTCTCGAAACAGGCCTGCGTCAATCGCCGCTTCGGTCAATGGCTGTTTCTGAACCCGATATTTACGCTTTTCCGGTTTCATGGTTGTGATGTATACACCTTTTTTTGTTATGGTCAGCTTGCCTTCTGATCCACCGTAATTTTCACCGGTGATCTTTGTTACACCGTCGAATCGAAACGTGTAACCAGCCAAGTCGTAACTTTCACCTGGCGCAAGCTGAATATCCTTTTCAGTGCTGTAGATTGAAGTCAGCGTAATGCCCATAATGAACACTGCAATACCGATATGACCGAGTGTCATGCCCCAGAACGAACGTGAAACTGAGATAAAACCACGCCCCCTGGCCTGCTCAAAAAGCACTCTCAGAGTAACGCCCAGCACCCATACCGCCAGTATCATGCCAAAGGCTGCCCGGACGTCATAGAAATCCATTACCAACAATGGAAACAGCCCCCCAATGACCAGACTAAGGGCGCCGATTGGCCAGACCTTTGTCCATACACGATGGAACGAATCACGCTTCCAGCGCAACAGCGGACCAACACCGAGCAAGATTGCCAGGGGGACCATCAAAGGAAGAAATACACTGTTGAAATAGGGTGGGCCAACTGAAATCTTACCTATACCTAAGGCATCAACAATTAATGGATAAAGGGTACCAAGTAGTATGCTAGTTGCCGCAACCGCAAGAAAAACATTGTTCAACAAAAGCCCTGTCTCGCGCGATAGAATATCGAAATGAACATGACTTCGTATTTGCGAGGCGCGCCACGAATAGATTAAAAGTGAACCGCCTACGACCACAGCGAGAAAAACGAGAATAAATGCACCCCGTGCAGGATCAGAAGCAAAGGCATGCACCGATGTCAGAACACCGGATCGAACCAGAAAGGTTCCGAGTAGACTAAGTGAAAAAGTGAAGATTGCCAGCAACACCGTCCATGCCTTGAAGGTTCCACGTTTTTCCGTCACCGCAAGTGAGTGCATCAGTGCCGTGCCAACCAGCCACGGTATAAAGGAGGAATTCTCTACTGGATCCCAGAACCACCAGCCCCCCCAGCCCAGTTCATAGTAGGCCCACCATGAACCCAGCAGAATGCCGAGAGTAAGGAAAACCCAGGCAACATGGGTCCAGGGACGCGACCAGCGTGCCCATGCGGCATCAAGCCGTCCACCTAACATGGCCGCTATGGCGAATGAAAATGGGACAACGAAGCCGACATAGCCCATGTATAAGAGAGGCGGATGAAGAATCAGTCCAATATCCTGCAGCAGGGGATTCAGATCACGGCCTTCAATAGCCGCCGGCACCAACCTTTCGAAAGGATTGGAGGTTACCAGAATGAAAAGAATAAAACCGACACTGACAAAACCCATTACCCCCAGGACCCGGGCCAGCACCTTTGGTGGAATACTGCGGCTGAACAGACTGACAGAGGCTGTCCAAAGGGAAAGTACCAACGCCCAGAGTACCAATGAGCCCTCATGAGCACCCCATACGGCTGAAAACAGATACAGGGTAGGCAATTGTGTATTGGAATTCACCGCAACATATTTGACTGAGAAGTCATGGGTCAGGAAACTCCAGGTCAATGCGGCAAAAGAAATGGCGACAAACAATAATTGTGCCCGGGCGGCTGGTTTTGCTACGGCCACCCAGCTGGCAATACCGAAATGTGCCCCGGCGAGCGGTAAAGTCGTCTGTACCAGTGCAAACACCAGCCCAAGGATAAGTGCAAACTGCCCAATTTCAGGAATCATTTTGCAACTCCGTAGCCGGTACATCAGTCTTCATTTTGCCGGCCTTTTCTAACGCATCCGCGACTTCAGGTGGCATATATTTCTCGTCATGCTTGGCAAGCACCTCAGTGGCAACAAAAATACCCGCAGTATTGAGTTTCCCCTGTGCGATAACACCCTGCCCTTCATCAAACAGATCGGGCAGAATTCCCGTGTACTCGACATTGACGGCATTCGCGGTATCCGTTATGGCAAAGCGCACCGTAAGCGCCTGACCACGCTGTAGACTCCCTTCTACTACCATGCCTCCCAACCTGAACAGATGATCTTCAGGCGCTTTTTTCTGGACTACCTCAGTGGGAGAGTAGAAATAGGACATGTTATTCCCCAGGGCATTGAAAACTAGCCAGGAGGCAAGCCCAAGGAAGACGAGGCCCACAAATATAAATATCAATCTTTTTTTCCTGGCTTTCATTTGAGGTCGCCCGATGTATTTGTTGATGGTTTTATTGACCGTTGCACTGTCTTGCTGCGGACGAGGCTTGAAACCTGCCGCAGCGTGACTTTTCGTCGGCTGCGGACAAGAAGCGGTTCTGCCAGCATCAGTAATGCTGTCATACCAAACGCGCCCCATACATACAGAGCATAACCACCCATGTTAAGAAATTCTTTCATCGTTTTATCTCAGCTAATTCACTTACCCAGTGAGTATCCCGTTCACGTTCGAGGATGACTGAGCGCACTCTTGCCAGCGCCACAGCAATGCTATAAGCCCAAAAACCCAGGGTCATAATCAGTATAGCGATTAGCATGGTAGATGCCATACTCGAACCGGATTTCACACTAATTGAAGCACCCTGATGCAGGGTATTCCACCACTCTACCGAATAATAAATTATCGGAATATTAACAACCCCAACCAGTATCAGAATGGCGGTTGCTCGATCTGCCCGCCGCTTATCATCAATCGATGAATGTAGCGCAATATAGCCAATATAAAGGAAAAACAGAATCAATTCCGAGGTCAGCCGCGCATCCCAAACCCACCAGGTTCCCCACATTGGCTTTCCCCAGAAAGCCCCCGTCCACAACGCTAAAAAGGTAAACATAGCACCGGTAGGTGCCAGTGCCTGTACCATCATGCCTGAAACACGTGTATTAAAAATCACCCCTAATATGGCCCAGAAGGCCATCACCAGATAGATGAACATTGACATCCAGGATGCTGGCACATGGACAAAAATAATTCTGTAGCCCTCGCCCTGCTTGTAATCCGTAGGTGCAACATAGAAGCCTATATACAGGGCAATAAAAATAAGGATTACGGCAAGGGTTGAAAACCAGGGTACAAGCTTTCCTGCCAGCGGGTAAAAAGTAGTCGGTGAAGAATATTTAAACCAGTTGAATGTTCTCGGACTCATATAATTCTACACTAAAATATTAGCAATTCAACTTCCAATGATGACACCGTATAGCCAACCTGTCTCTATTCAGCCGATACACGAAGAGCAGCCGCCGTAGCCAGTGGTGCCATAACGAGACTCAACAATAAAATCGCACCCAACATAAAGAGGTGTCCCGCCCCGCCAAGCCCTGAAACAGTGGCTTCCACGGCACCAGCACCGAAAATGAGGACAGGAACATACAGCGGCAACACCAGTAAGGAAACCAGTACACCACCGCCACGCAAACCAAGCGTTAATGCGGCACCGATGGCACCGATAAGGCTTAATGATGGCGTCCCGAGCAATAATGTCAGCATCAATGCCTGTATCGCTTCCGATGAGAGGTCGTATTGTAACCCAAGCAGAGGGGATAATAATACTAATGGCACACCGGTTATCAGCCAATGGGCCAATACTTTGGCCAGCACAAGAAGTATTGCCGGCTGTGGTGTCAACAATAATTGCTCCAGTGTACCGTCTGCAAAATCAATGGCAAACAAACGTTCCAGGGCCAACATTGAAGCCAGTAGCGCGGCAACCCAGAACACACCGGGGGCAATTTCACGTAAGGTATCCAGTTCAGGCCCAATGCCCAGTGGGAACAAACTTATTGCGATAATAAAGAAAAACAGGGTCGTTAGAATGTCGGAGCGATTGCGCATCGCCAGTAGCAGATCACGTTTAACAACGGTATAAAATGCCTTAAACATCGCCGTCTTTTTTCCAGCCGAGCTGCAAATGTCTGACCTCACCGCTGGTCAGTGCGACCTTCTGATGCGTCGTCAACATGGCCATCCCCCCCCCTTCAAGATGCTCGGCTATCACTGTTTGCAGAAAATCGACAGCGGCCTTATCCAGTGCGGTAAAGGGTTCATCCAGCAGCCATAACGGTGCTTTACTGAGCAACAATCGCGCCTGTGTTACCCGCCGCTTTTGGCCCTGAGACAAAACACGCACAGGGAGCTCTTCATGCCCATAAAGCCCCATCTTCTCCAATACCTGCCATATATTTTTATCGCTGATGTTCAGTCCATCAAGCTGGCAGAGTATGCGCAAATTTTCAACCGGAGTCAGATCAGCTTTAATACCGTTTAAATGACCAAGAAATAGCATATCCATCGCAAATTCATCCCGTTGGCGACGAATATTGGTCCCTTTCCAGTGTACCGAACCCTGGGTGGGCGCAATCAAACCGCAAAGCGTACGTAATAGAGTTGTTTTCCCACTGCCATTATGACCCTGCAGATGCAGAAGCTCGCCGCGTTCCAGGTTAAACGCCAGACCGGAGAACAGACGGCGGTTACCGCGTATACATTCCAGATTAATAACTTCAAGCATACGGTTGACCAGTGAGTGAATGAAATCGATTAGGATGAGAGAAAAAGAAGAAGCGTGATTTTATTCTTTTAGCAGGAAAACATCGAGTCTGGTTTATTCGCCCCCCCTGTGACCAGCGGTCAGACGGGTAGCTCCAATAATTCAGCCTTTAGTGCTGCGACCTTGTCACGCAGGACGACGGCCTTTTCAAATTCCAGATTTTGTGCGTAATCAAGCATCTCCTTCTCCATCTGGTTGATTTTTTTTGCCAACTCCCGAGGAGAAAGCTTCTTATAGATAGCCATTTCCTCAGCAGCACGAAGTCTCTTCGTTGATCGATTTGAATATTGCCTGCTGCGTTTGCTGGCGATGCCTTCGATAATATCCTTGATCTTCTTCTCGATGCTTCGGGGCGAGATGCCCTGCTCGAGGTTATGTTGCTGCTGCTTCTGTCGACGACGTTTACTCTCAGAGATGGCGGTTTTCATTGAATCCGTTTCCCTGTCCGCATAGAGAATTGCCTTACCGTTGATATGCCTGGCGGCACGTCCGATGGTTTGAATCAGTGAACGAGACGAGCGCAGAAAACCCTCTTTATCGGCATCGAGAATGGCAACCATGGAGACTTCCGGGATATCCAATCCCTCCCGCAACAGATTTATGCCGACCAGGCAATCGAATTCACCCGCCCGTAAATCATGGATAATTTCCACCCGCTCAACCGTATCGATATCAGAATGTAGATAACGAACACGTACACCGTGCTCCAGTAAATAATCCGTCAGGTCTTCAGCCATACGTTTGGTCAGTGTGGTAACAAGAATACGCTCACCCCGTGCAGCAAGCCTGTTGATCTCTGACATCACATCATCAACCTGTGAAGCAACCGGACGCACCTCCACCACCGGATCCAGCAGCCCTGTCGGGCGCACGATCTGCTCAATGACACGATTACTGTGATCAGCTTCATACTGGGCCGGGGTGGCCGAAACAAAAATCGTCTGAGGCATTAATGCCTCAAACTCATCAAAGCGAAGAGGTCGATTATCCAGCGCAGACGGCAAACGGAAGCCATATTCAACCAGAGTCTGCTTGCGTGAACGGTCTCCACGGTACATACCTCCTATCTGCGGGATAGTGGCGTGTGATTCATCGATAAACATCAATGCATTGGCCGGTAAATAATCGATCAATGTCGGTGGTGGCTGGCCCGGTGCACGTCCAGACAGATGACGCGAATAGTTTTCGATCCCATTGGTGTACCCCAGCTCCTGCATCATTTCGATATCAAACAGGGCACGCTGCTCCAGCCTTTGCGCCTCCAGTAGCTTCTTCTGTGAACGCAATTCTGCCAGCCTCTCCCGAAGCTCGTCTTTTATCATTTCCACTGCATTCAGAACGCGCTCTCTCGGTGTAACATAGTGTGACTTCGGATAAACGGTGGTACGCACTTTTTCCACAAGGGTCTCACCGGTCAGAGGATCAAACTCACTGAGCCGTTCGATCTCATCACCCAACAACTCAATTCGTGTTGCCGTATGCTCTTCATCAGCCGGGAAAATATCGATAACATCGCCTCTGACACGGAAATTACCTCGTTCCAGCACCTGGTCATTGCGGCTGTACTGCATCTCAGCCAGGCGCTTCAGTATCGCACGCTGATCCATCACATCCCCCTGTTTCAGGTGCAGAATCATATCGTGATAGGCGGCAGGATCACCCAGGCCATAGATAGCTGAAACGGTGGCAACGATGATGACATCGTCTTGCTCCAGCAGGGCTTTGGTAGCGGACAGGCGCATCTGCTCTATCTGATCATTAATGGCGGCATCCTTCTCGATGAAGGTATCCGATGAAGGGACATAGGCTTCAGGCTGGTAGTAATCATAGTAGGAAACGAAATACTCCACCGAGTTCTCTGGGAAAAAATCACGAAACTCGGAATACAGCTGTGCAGCAAGTGTCTTATTGTGAGCCATCACAATGGCAGGCCGACCGGTTCGGCTGATAACGTTCGCCATGGTGAAGGTCTTGCCAGAACCCGTCACGCCCAGCAAAGTCTGCCAGGCCTCACCATTTTCAAGCCCTTCTACCAGCGCATCGATAGCTGAAACCTGGTCACCTGCAGGCTCAAAATCAGTATGTAGATTGAAAGCAGCCATTTAGAGTCTAAATTCTATTTTTTCATCCTAGATGATCATTGGTAATTATCGTATTATGCGACTGATTAGATGCCTACATAACTAAACAAGGTTCGGGTTAATATTATAACAGTGACCGAATAACAGGAGCAGATATCTTGAGCATCAGCCTCTCAAACCGCGTTAAAAACATCAAACCTTCGCAGACCCTCGCCATCACCGCACGTGCCAGAGAACTGAGGGAACAGGGACAGGATATTATCGGTCTGGGGGCCGGCGAGCCCGACTTCGATACACCTGATCACATCAAGGAAGCAGCAATACAGGCCATTCGTGACGGTTTCACTAAGTACACGGCGGTTGATGGCACACCGAGCCTGAAGCAGGCCGTCATAAACAAGTTCAAACGTGACAATACCCTGCATTACAAAATAAACCAGATTCTGGTTTCTGTCGGCGGCAAACAGACCAGCTTCAATCTTCTGCAAGCACTGATCAACCCCGGCGACGAAGTCATTATCCCCGCACCCTACTGGGTTTCCTACCCCGACATGACACTGCTGGCTGAAGGTATTCCAGTCATCATCCCAGCAGGCATTGAGCAGGGCTACAAGATAACACCCAATCAACTGCTGGCCGCTATCACTGCTCGTACTAAGCTCATCTTTATCAACAGCCCGTCCAATCCAACCGGTGCTGTCTATAAGCGCGAGGAACTGGTCGCCCTGGGAGCAGTCCTGAAGAACTATCCGGATATACTCATTGCAACGGATGATATGTACGAGCATATTCTGTGGACAGAGGCCCCTTTCGTCAACATCCTTAATGCCTGCCCTGAACTCTATGATCGTACACTCGTCATGAACGGTGTCTCCAAAGCCTATTCGATGACAGGTTGGCGCATCGGCTACTGCGGTGGCCCAGCAGACCTGGTGGCGGCTATGAAAAAAATCCAGTCGCAGAGCACCTCAAACCCCTGCTCCATTTCTCAGGCCGCAGCAGAAGCAGCTCTAAACGGTGATCAGGAATGTATCACACCGATGTTGAATGCCTTCAAAGCGCGCCATGATTTTGTTGTCGAACGGCTAAATACCATGAATGGAGTAGACTGCCTCAAATCTGATGGTACATTTTATGCCTTTGCTGATTTCCGGAAAGTCATCGAAAATAACATCAGAATCAACAACGATGTCGAACTGGCTGATTATCTGTTGGCTGAGGCCAAAGTTGCCCTGGTACCCGGCTCGGCCTTCGGTGCGGAAGGCTATATGCGCATATCCTATGCCACCAGTATGGAAATACTGGATCAGGCGCTTGAGCGAATCGCATCAGCTATCAATTAGCCTGGATATAACATAAGTTAAAACGGCCACAATCGCTTGACCACATAAGCCCGTATCAGTAATATTCGCGCTCCACAATTCCCCGATAGCTCAGTTGGTAGAGCAAGTGACTGTTAATCACTGGGTCGGCGGTTCGAGCCCGTCTCGGGGAGCCAAATACTAAAAGGACTTCAGCACGGCCGCAGAAGTCCTTTTTTAATTGAGGACGCCGTTATTAATCAAAGTCTCCGTTTTCTACCTTTGGCAATGAGGGCTATTAACGATAATAAAGAAAACCCAAAAGCGGTTAACAACCAGATTACTGGAAGCAAACCCAGCACCTTGCCGAACAGTTTCTGCTGACGAGACGCCAACTTCACCCGTTTAATCAGTTTCCCCTTTTTAACCCCCTTTGTCGAAATATTTTCCAGGGATTTAACGTCACTGATATTGGCAAGAGTATAGGCTTCTGCTGGTGCTGTCCTTGCCTTGCTGGCCACCAGTGCCAGATCTTCAGCATTATCAACACGCTTGATAACAGCCATAGCCGGGCCGGCCCCCAGGGCATCGACAAGCTCGCTGAAATGGCTCACCATTTTCCTCAGGCTTCGATAGTCACCCGTCTTGCGGGCATCCGAAAGTGCCATCCGAATCTGTTTCCGGAACGGTTTGGAAAAACGCCTGCCACGCCAGAAGGTCTTGAACAGGGCTGGCGCCCAGGATAACTCTGGAGCTAACGTAAGTAATAATCCCACAGTCGATAGCCCTATGATGACTTTATCCCCCTCTCCTCTATCGAGCTCTTTGTAGCCCTGTACCAGCAAATCCCGAATGTCGCCAATCACCAGCATGTCCAGCGTCATTGTTCCTATCAGCTCCGGAGTATCCGTGGCTTCACCGGTTAGGGCGCCTGTCAGAAAGCGTTCCAGCAGGTAGATGTTGGAAGCCAGTGATGCGTTAGCCTCAAGTTCAATCTGCGAGGCAGAATATTGTGGATTGGGGGGTAAATACTGACGACTAAACCGTGCGAGATACAGGGCCTCTTCCATCCTGTCTTCATTCATCAGCTCCATGGCCAACCGTAATGGATCATCCGATAGCCATACAGGCGCATCGAACCTTTCGATGATCAGGGAGCCCGTGCCAGTAATGATTGTCAGCAATAATATAAACAGGGGTATTCGAGCCAACATTTGTTGATCCGGTTATCTTTACAATTGGTGATTCATCGGAAAAAACAGTACGTCGGGACAAATCATACTGTAAACTTATGACGAACACATTCACAATAGATTCAGGTAATACTCATGTCAGTAGAATTTCTGGAAAAGTACAATGGTATTCTGCGCGGTGTTATGCAGTGGGAAAACCTTGACGATCTCTGGTCAGCTATTCGAGGTCAAAAGGGCGAAGGCTGGTATCTTTATTCACCTGGACACGCTTTACCTGAAAAACTGGCCGACAGCGAGGAACTCGATCATTTCATTTCGCGTATGGATACATTATTACGCGAAGAACACGATGAAGATTACTGTGGAATCGTTTATACCGATGATTTTTCTAATCCGGCACTGGTAAAGATCTTTGACCCGAACAACCTTGGCACATCCTGCGGATCGAGCAAAACACCTTCTCAACCAGGCTGGATAATGAGTAGAAACAAACCTGTGCCATTGGGTACAGATATTGTCCTGTCAGGCAAGAGAAAACAGTGGTGGAGTAGACTTTGGAACTAATATTACCCCTGTATATGAAATAATTACATTTATATACATATATATAACAATAACTTATGTACTATTTTGAATTATTTTTCTCTAAATCATATGCAGCGTATTGAGAAATATAGTTTTTCCTGCTAAATTTGCCATAAATATAAATATATTATTCACGTTAATCACACACCACGCAACACGCAAGAGGTCGACCATGGAAACTAAAAAAACCTTTGCTCAATTACTGGTATTGCCCGCAATACTGGTCACTCTATCTGCTTCAGCAACAGAATTTGATCAACCCGGTGATGGACCATTCTTTGGTGAAGAAGCGAGCGGTCGATGGTTGATCGGTGGTAAATACGCTTCTATGTACAACAGTGATGACGGCATTGGTGAACAAGAATCGACTAACGCTGGTCTGATACTCGGCTATGAATTCGCTCGTCCAGTCTGGAAAGGTAAAGCAGCATTTGAATTTGAGTATCTGCCCACAACAAATAAAGGGGATATCAAGGGGGTCCCCTCCAGCAACCCAAGCATCTATCCTGCCGGTGGCGAATGGGAGAACCCCCTATACAGTGGTTATCTCGCATACCGAACCGCAGGTCGGCTATATGCCAAGGGCAAGATCGGCATCGTCGCTTCCCGTTACAAGATAAGAACCACCGCTGTTGTTCAACAAACAGTAGATATTATTGATGAAGTCCCCGTAACGGACCCAACAACAGGGCTACCTGTCGTTGATCCCGATACCGGCTTGCCAACGGGAGCTACTACACAAGTCGTCGTCGGGCAAAAAAATGTGGGCCCAGCAGTAGGGGAAGCATTAATCGTTCAGGAAAATAAAACACAGATCGGTTATGGCCTGGGTCTAGGTGTACACATTACTAAGAATTTCGATCTGGAGTTTGAATACGAAGGCAATCAGGGCAAGGCTCAACTCTATAACTTTGGCATTAACGCAATCGTAAAATTACCCTAACGGCAGCAGCAATAACTTTATTCGGTCAGCTCCTTAGTTAGTCGCTGGCCTCTTTCTTGCTCATAGAAACTGGCCAGTAGGGTGCAATCACAGGGTTCAGTAGTGCATAGGCATCCCTCAATGCCTGTTCAACTTTGTCTGAATCTGGCGCTGTAGAAAAAACAAAGCCCAGATAACTCGTCCCTTCGGGCAAGGGTGATACGCGGTATCCTTCACGTAGACTAATCTCAATATCGTCAATGTATGGCACCTTTTCAGCCCTCATAACGCCCTCAACACGGCGCAGGATACCGGCAGTTTCTGTCGGTAGCATAAGAACACCTGCCGCACCGTCCTTAAGTTCCTGTGGCAATTCCAGACCAATAGCATTCGCAAGCACCAGCTGTTCAAGTGAATATCCCGTACCAAAAGTCAGCAAACGACTACAAAGACCACCGATCGTCCTTGCTGCCATCTCTATCAGCCATGCACCCTCTTTATTAAGGCGGCATTCAGCATGGACTGGCCCGGTAACCAGACCAAATGCCCGACAGGCATTTTGTACTGTTTCTATTAGAATTTGCCTTTCATTCGGCGAAATCCTTGCGGGAGAAATGTAATAGGTCTCTTCAAAATAGGGCCCCTCCATCGGATCAGGTTTATCAAAGATAGCGAGTATATCGAGCTGCCTGTCAGACAATATCCCCTCGATAGCAAACTCCCTTCCATCAATAAACTGCTCCAGAAGAAGATGGTTTTTTTCATATAAATCAGTCTGTTCTGAAATAATTCTAAGACTTCGCTTCACTCCTCGATTAAGACTCTCGCACGTATTGGCGCGTATCACCCCCCTGCTGGCCGATAATGCCAGGGGCTTGATGACACAGGGAAAACCGAAATACGGTTCGTCAAACAATTGTTGCTCACTTGCCTCCACGACCAAAAATGCTGGCACCCGTATACCTGCCTGATGCAGACAAAGTCGTGATAAATCTTTACGTCTGGCCAGTCGAACAGCCGTGGGGGGGTTCTGCTGCAGACCGGTTTTTTCAGCGAGCTTAGCGGCAAGCTCGAGTGTACTGTCATCGGTTCCAATAACCGCATCGTATTGCCGCTGTTTGAACAACTCTAACAGGATGGGAAGCGCGGACTGATGATCCTGGAGGGGAACATCAATACCTGCCGAATGTGGCGAAGAAATAGCCCATTCACCCTCGGAAGCAATATTAATCTCCAGGTCGAGTGAAAGGGCGGCCCTGACATAGGGCTGAATACGATAGCTTTCAGGCGGAGATATAAGTAATACGCTGTGCCTGTTCGTGTTAAAGGGTCGTTTGTTAACTTGATTTAGCCGCCACAACCGCCGGCACCGCAACCACCACCGCCACCACCACAGGCACCAGAACCACCCACTGACTCGAACACATTATTAAAAACAAAACTGGCGCCTGTTGGCCCCTCACGAAAGTCGATTTCACAACCCTTCAGGTAGCCAAGTGCGATAGGATCAACAAGTATATTGCAGTCATCGTTACCAAGCTGGCTATCAGATTCAAGTTTTTCCTCGGCATACGTCATACCATAGGAAAGACCGCTACAGCCGCCTCCGTGGATAAATACTCTTATGCCAGCAACATCTTCTTCCACCTGCTCAAGCAGTTCGCCCATTTTTTCAAGTGCAGTATCTGTAATTGACATCATGTCGCCCGTAATTTCAGTCTGAAAAGCCGCTTCACCCATAGTTATACTCCTGTACAGTGTTTAGAATCTAATATTAGCAGAGATATGGGGACGATTAATTATAATTTCACCCTAAAAAACACCGCTATTATTCATGAATTAATAGAGCGGCCCTTAATATCTGCGAGAATAGATATAATCTCAGTGTCACGGCTGTCCCGTTAACCTGATCTTATTTTGCTGTCGTTGTCGTAGTGCTTGGGATGCAGGGAACCCAATGGGGTTGTCATTCCGGCGCAGGCCGGAATCCAGCGGTTTCAACGACTTACTGGATACCGGGGGTCAAGCCCGGCATGACGATGTGGCGTTAACGGGACAGCAGTGTCTCAGTATACTTGAATATGAACAATCTCATTTCTAACCTGTATCTAATGGAGATATCTCGATGGAAGGTGAAGAAAAACTTGCTGAACGAATCAGAAAATTGACTGAAATCGGTATCTCTCTGTCAGCAGAAAAAGAGACTACCCGCCTGCTAGAATCTATCCTTATTGGTGCAAAAGAACTCAGTAATGCTGATGCTGGCAGCCTGTATTCAGTTATTGAGGATGATAAAGGCAACAGGATGATAAAAATGGAAACAATGCACACTGATTCACTCGGGATCCACGAAGGCGGCATCAGCACGAAGGAGGTTACTCTACCCGCTATTCCTTTGTTGAATCCGAATGGATCAGAGAATCACCAGAATATCATTTCGTACAGTATAAATTCAGGAGAAACCGTCAATATTGAAGATGTTTATCATCACGACGGTTTTGACTTTGCTGGAATGCGTAAATATGCCGAAAAACTGGGCTATCGACCTCAATCCATTCTCTCCATCCCGATGAAAAACCACACCGGGGATGTAATTGGAGCACTGCAGTTGATTAATGCCTTGTCAGAAAAGACAGGTGAAATAATTAAATTTTCGCGCACTGCGCAGGAATTAGTTGAGTCACTTGCCTCACAAGCGGCAATTGCCCTGACGAACCAGCAACTAATTGACGAACAAAAGAACTTGCTGGAATCGATTATCCAGCTAGTTGCGACAGCCATCGATGATAAATCTCCCTACACCGCTGGCCATTGCCGACGTGTTCCAGTACTCACTATGATGCTGGCTGATGCAGCACATGAGTCCGAGACAGGACCATTTAAATCTTTTCATATGACAGACGAAGAACGATACGAACTTGAGATTGCCGCCTGGCTGCATGATTGCGGTAAAATTACCACACCGGAATATGTCGTCGACAAGGGAACGAAACTTGAAACAATCCATGATCGAATCACCGAAATAAGCACACGCTTTGAATTACTAAAACGTGATGCGGAAATAACACTGATCCGAAAACACCTTATGGAAAATGCATACAATACGGCCGAAATGGATAAAAATATTACGATGGAATTAGGGGCAATGATTACTAAACTTGACGATGACCTCAGCTTTGTCCGTGCACACAATACCGGTGGAGAGTTCATGGCGGATGCGGACATAAAAAGAATACGGGGAATCAGCCGCACTAGCTGGAAACACCAATCTGAGACACGACCCTTATTGAGCGACAATGAAGTTTATAACCTGACCATTGCAAAAGGAACATTAACTCCCGAAGAAAGAGAGATCATTAATCATCATATCGTCACCACAATCAATATGCTGGAGTCTCTACCCTTTCCCAAACACCTCAGTAATGTTCCAGAATTTGCCGGTGGACATCACGAACGTGTGGATGGCAAAGGCTACCCGAAAGGCCTGACTCGAGATCAGATATCAGTGCAGGCTCGTGTCATGGGAATAGCCGATATTTTTGAGGCACTGACAGCCTGTGACCGACCCTATAAGAAAGGGAAAACACTGTCCAATGCACTTCGTATCCTTGGCCTCATGTGTGAAGACAATCATATCGATCCAGATCTATTTCAGCTATTTGTCGATAAAAATATTTTTCAGGCATACGCTGATGAATACATGAACCCTGAACAAATCGATAAGGTAACTCTTGAGAATATCCCGGGTATCAAGCTATAAATAACTGATTCACCTTTAATCTCTAAAGTGTTTAGGGTAAAACAGCTTTATTTCCGGTACAATTCGCGGATCAATCACACAGCATTACAGGTTAGATAACATGAGTAGAATGGTTAACTGTCAGGTACTAAAGAAAGAAGCGCCCGGGCTGGAACATGTTCCCCACCCAGGCGAGCTTGGTATTCGAATCTATGAAAATATTTCAGCTGAAGGCTGGCGTCAATGGCTGGATCGCCTGACGATCATCATGAATGAAATGCAACTCAGTACCGCTGATCCTCGGGCCCTGAAAATTATTGAACAACACATGCAAGGTTTTTTATTTGGTGAAGGTGAAGAGGGACAAATGCCAGCAGGCTTTCAACCGCCACCGGCAAAGAAATAAACCAGGCACATTTAGACCATCATACTGGCCTTGTCCATCAGAGCCTTCATCTCACGCACAGCTGCCGACAAGCCTGTGAAAACAGCCCGGGCGATAATAGCATGACCAATATTTAGATCAGATATACCCCTGATTGCCGCTATCCGCTCAACATTGTGGTAATGCAGGCCATGGCCTGCATTGACTTTAAGCCCCCTACTTTTCCCATAGTCGACGGCTTCCACTATCGATTGAAACTCTCGGTCAGCCGCTTCATCGGTCTCGGCATCTGCAAAATGCCCAGTATGTAATTCAACCCCCTTTACCCCAGCATTAATGGAGGCATCAAGCTGTTCTGGATCAGGATCGATAAATAATGAAACCAGGATACCCGCATCATGCAAACGTTTAACCCCTGTAGCTATTCTGGCCAAATTCCCTAGCACATCCAGTCCACCTTCAGTAGTAAGCTCCTCGCGTTTCTCTGGCACCAGACAAACCTCTTCCGGTAACGTTTTGATGGCGAGCCCAATCATCTCTTCGGTAACGGCCATCTCCAGATTCATACGTGTCTGGATGGTCTGCCGCATGATGGCCAGATCCCTGTCCTGAATATGTCTGCGGTCTTCACGAAGATGTAAGGTAATACTATCTGCTCCGGCCTGCTCAGCAATGAAAGCGGCCTGCACAGGATCAGGATAGGCGGTTCCTCTTGCCTGACGGATAGAGGCGACGTGATCGATATTTACACCGAGTTTTAATCTAGTCATGGGTTTACGGTTTACGTTATTTAGCCTTTGGTCTTTGGTCTTTGGTCTTTGGTCTTTGGTGTCTTTGGTCTTTGGTCTTTGGTCTTTGGTCTTTGGTCTTTGGTCTTTGGTCTTTGGTCTTTGGTCTTTGGTCTCCATGATTTTGACCTACGACTGAAGTCCCGATAATACCTGATGAAACACCCGTCGGCTATGTAACGGTTTACCCGCCAACTGTCTGTCCATCAGGTAGCGAATCAGTCTACGGCACTCTTTCAAACTCTCTTTGTCGTAAAATACTTCATGGTAAAAATCCAGTAAACTTTTACCCTTGATGTAGATGCCCTGCTCTTCAGGCTGATATTCCCTTACCGTTTGCGAGACCAGTCTTGGCCCTTGCTCTGGAATGTACTTGTATCGGCCGTTTTCTACAACAGGCCGAGATGATCCTGCTTCGTGGTGCAGTATCAAGCCATACCCACTCTGACTGAGAAGTTCTTTTTCAAATCGTCTCAGCGCATGCTGTATCGGAACACCCTGATAGATTTCATCAAGAGTCCTACCGTAATAATCAAACAGGCTTTCATGTGCATCATGCCGATGTAACAATTTCAGCAGTAATTCATTCAGGTAAAAAGCGGCGTATCTTTGCTCAGCGGCCAGTTCTCTTGCATGGCCAGTAGCCTCAATGCTGGTAAGTAGGGGGAGCTCCCCTTTACCACTCCAACCCAGCAAAAGTGATTGAAACGGCATAACCAGGGCACGTTTGCGGGACTTCGGGTTTCTAACGCCACGGGCAAGTAAACCGACTCGACCGTATTGCCAGGTAAAAACTTCAATAATCAGGCTCGTTTCGCGAAAGGGCCTGGCATGCAACAGAAAAGCTGGCTGTGACTGTACTCTCATTCTTCCTCTATATATCCAATTGAGCGTAACATTACTGCATCATCAGACCAGTTTTCTCTCACTTTCACCCAAAGCTGTAGAAATACTTTTCGTTCAAAATAGGACTCCAGTTCCTCCCTGGCATGCGTTCCGACAGTACGTAATTTTTCACCTTTCTTACCAATGATTATGCCTTTTTGACTCTCTTTTTCTACCCAGATGATAGTCTCTGCCCGTATCAGTGACTCCGTCATCTTTAACTGCTGGATTTCTACCGCAAGTGTATAAGGAATTTCATCGCGCAGTTGGCGAAAAAGTTTCTCCCTTATAGTTTCTGAAATGATAAATTGAGCACCTTTATCTGTCGTCTGCCCTTCAGGAAACAGGAGAGGACTTTCCGGAAGATACTCAGGTAAAACATCCATTAATGATTGAACATTAGTTCCATAGGCAGAGGAAATGGGGATAATCTCTTTAAATTCATGTAGTTGTGATGTGAATTCAATCAATGGCAGGAGTTGATTCTTATTTTTCAATTTATCAATTTTGTTAATCAACACTATCAGATTCATTTTTTCCTGCTGTGCCAACTTCAGGGCATGATGGTCCTCTTCCTTCCACCCTTCAGATGTGATCATCAGTAGCGTAACATCAACCCCTATCAGAGCATTCGCGGCGGTCTTATTCATGATCTGGTTGATATAGCGTTTGCTACCAAGATGTACCCCGGGCGTATCCACAAAAACCATTTGATGTTCTTCTGTTGTACAGATACCCAGTAAACGATGCCGTGTGGTCTGAGGCTTAGGCGATGTAATGCTGATTTTCTTGCCTATGATGCGATTCAATAATGTCGACTTGCCTACATTTGGTCGCCCCAGTATGGCAATAAAACCTGCGCGGAAAGCTTTTGTCATAGGGGCACCTCTATTAATTCTGGATAGGTCAGATTGCATTCCAAATTGTACATATCAAGGCAAGGATCGTACGTAATAGCTAGCTATTGCGAAGATTCTTAACGCAGAGAGAGACGATTTGGGATGGAAGTTGAATATTCATGGATTAACAGAGGTGCCCGAAAGCCCTGATTGTTTAGAAATGGCCCGTAAGGCCTTTTCAGCAGAATCCTGCTCAGCCTTACGACGGCTAGCACCTCGCCCACAGAATACTTGCTTGCCTTCTGCTATCAGACACTGCACTTTGAATGACTGCTTGTGTGGAGGACCGCTTATATCGAGAATGGTGTATTCGGGGAGTTTCTGTGATTGTTGCTGTAAAAACTCCTGCAGGCGGGTCTTCGGGTCTTTAAGGATTTTATGCGGTTCACACAAAGCAAGTCTGTCGGCAAATATCCGGGTGACAAATTGTCGACAGGGCAGCATTCCTCCATCGAGATAGATGACACCGATAATTGCCTCTACGACATCAGAAAGAACGGAGTCTCGCCCCTGATCACCGCTTTTCAGTGCACCCGGACCGAGAATAAGATACCTCCCCAGATCTAATTCTCTACCAAGTTCTGCCAGAGTTTCCTGTCTGACCAGGTTCGCACGCAATCGGGTCAATTGCCCCTCATCTGCATCGGGAAACCTTTCACAAATCGTATCCGCAATGATAAAACCCAGTAGACTGTCTCCAAGGAATTCCAGTCTTTCGTAGTTATCCGAGCCGTGGCTTCTATGTGTTAATGCACGTATTAACAACTCTGGCCTGGAATTGAAATTATAGTCCAGTGACTTCTGAAGCCTCTGTATCTTTTCATTACCTAAGTGGGACTTCGACACTATTTTCGAATTCCAGCAATGCGCTGATATTGTAGGCCATGGGGATTACCCTTTCATAATTAATGCTTATCACCTTGGTATTTCTTACTTTTCTAATCTTCAGCGCCTCGTTTAAATTTAACAAGTCAGCCGCCATGTCAATATAAAGTGTATTATCGATTTTATCCAGAATCTGTCGACGACTCCAATTTCCAACGCCTGGCGTTTTCCCAAGAGATTCAAGCGCATGTGTAACCTTATTGTTATCAAGATATGCAGGAACCAGCTTCATTGTAACCAAAGAAAAAAGAACGATCAGAGCGGCCACGCCGATAAGGCCCCACATTGATGCACCTTTTTGATTACTGGCACGTTTAAAATTCTCCATATACTCTCCTCCTATACACAAAAATAATTAGTCGTTACCTCGCGCATTTAGCACAGTGCCAATCCTGCTCCAGTTAACACCACCACCATTGGACCAATTCCATGAAAACCAGATATAAAATGCCTTGCCGACCACATTCCTGTCTGGTACAAAACCCCAGTAGCGACTGTCATTGCTATAGTTCCTGTTATCACCCATAACAAAATACTGACCTTTCGGAACATCAAACCTCATTGTTTGTGAACTACGTCGTCGTGGATCAATTAATATATCATGCTTCACATTACCCAGATCTTCCGTTAATTTATTCAATGAAAGTTTTCGACTGACACCATTCCTGAATTTGTATTTTCCATCAGCCTTTTGCTGCATTAGCTTACCATTGATATAAAGCTTTTCGGCTTTGTATTCAATTTTGTCTCCGGGCAGACCGATTACCCTTTTAACAAAATTCAATTTTGGGTCATGAGGAAACCGAAAAACCATAATATCTCCCCGTTTTGGATCTGAAATGGAGATCACTTTTTCGTTGATGACGGGAAGTCTGATACCGTAACTAAATTTGTTCACCAGAATAAAATCACCAATATTTAGCGTGGGTAGCATAGAGCCTGAAGGGATTCTGAATGGCTCCGCGATGAATGAGCGCAGAATAAAAACGATCAGTATGACGGGGAAAAAGGCCTTGGCATATTCAACCAGCAGAGGATCCCTGGGCGCTTCAACACTTAGGCCATCGCTTACGGCTCTTCGGCGAGCAAGGAAAAGAGAATCAAATAACCAAACAGCCCCACAGGCCAACAGCGCAATAAAAAGTATAAATGAAAAATCCATCTTTAGTCCTCCGAGACCTTTAACACAGCAAGAAAGGCTTCCTGTGGAATTTCCACTGAACCTATCTGCTTCATGCGTTTTTTACCTGCTTTCTGTTTTTCCAACAGCTTGCGCTTACGGGTAATGTCACCACCGTAGCATTTTGCTGTAACATTCTTTCGCAGTGCCTTGACTGTTTCTCTCGCAATAATCTTACCGCCAATTGCAGCCTGTATGGCGATATCAAACATCTGTCTGGGAATAATCCCACGCATCACCTTAATCAGATAACGCCCTCGAAAAAGAGCATTACTTTTGTGTACGATGACAGAAAGTGGACCTACACGTTCACCGTTGATTAATACGTCGACTCTGACCACATCTGCTGCTCTGAATTCCAGAAATTCATAATCCATCGAGGCATAACCACGGCTAACTGACTTCAGTCGATCAAAGAAATCCAGCACCACTTCACTCATTGGCAACTCATAGGTCAACCTAACCTGCCGACCGAGATACTGTATATCTTTCTGTACACCACGTTTATCATTACAAAGCCGCATTACACTGCCGACATATTCCTGTGGCATCAATAAATGTGTGACGATAACAGGTTCTCTGATTTCATCAATCAATGAGATATCTGGCAAGCGTGCAGGGTTATCAACACGGACTACCTCTGATTTTTTAGTCAGGACTTCGTAAATGACCGTCGGGGCAGTCGTAATCAGGTCAAGATCATACTCTCTTTCCAGGCGTTCCTGAATAATTTCCATGTGTAGCATGCCAAGAAACCCACAGCGAAAACCATGCCCCAATGCATCGGAGTTTTCTGGCTCAAAATAGAGTGAGGCATCATTCAGGCTTAGTTTTTCAAGTGCATCACGAAAGCTATGATAATCACCTGAATTAACAGGATACAAACCCGAAAATACGCGCGGCTGAGATTCTTTAAACCCTGCCAACGCCTCATCTGTCGGGCGGTCACGCAGTGTCACTGTATCACCGACCCGTGCACTGCGGATATCTTTGATGCCAGCGGCCATGAAACCGACTTCACCACAACGCAAGATACCTGTCTCGGTACGTTTTGGCGTAAAGACACCAACATTATCGACAATGTACTCACTGCCAGTAGCCATCAAGTGAATCCGGTCTTTTTTCTTTACTTCACCATCAACGATACGAATCAGAGAAACAGTGCCCAGGTAATTATCAAACCAGGAGTCAATAATCAGGGCTTTTAATGGCGCATCTGGGTCTCCTGATGGGCACGGAAGATCATGAACTATGGCCTCCAGCACCTCCTTTACGCCCAAACCGCTTTTAGCGCTGGTTTCGATGGCCTCCGATGCATCGATACCAATTACATCCTCAATTTCAGCGCGTACACGGTCAGGCTCGGCGGCTGGCAAGTCAATCTTATTGAGCACGGGAAGTACTTCAAGGCCGATGTCAACGGCTGTGTAACAGTTTGCAACCGTCTGTGCTTCAACCCCCTGTGCCGCATCAACGATCAGCAAGGCACCTTCACATGCCGTCAGAGACCGTGAGACTTCATACGAGAAATCAACGTGGCCGGGCGTATCAATAAGATTTAACTGGTATGTTTGACCATCGTCTGCCTGGTAATCCAGGTGAACACTTTGTGCCTTGATCGTAATACCTCGCTCGCGCTCGATATCCATCGAATCCAGCACCTGCTCATTCATCTCACGTTCTGTCAGCCCACCGCATAGCTGTATGAATCGATCAGCCAGGGTAGATTTACCGTGATCGATATGAGCGATAATCGAGAAATTTCTGATGTGATCTGTCGCAGACTCATGCACGCGGCAGGTCCCCATAAATTAAAGCGCAAATTATACGCTATTGAAGGCACCGAGAGGAAAGTGATTCCCCTCGGGAGAATAATTAATAGAGGTACCCTATGGTTTTAGCACAAGAAACTGTGATCCATTGCCTCGTCTTACCAATACTGCAGCAGGCCGGCCTTTCTTCAATGATCCAGCAATGGCCTTGTACGTCTCAGCATTCCTGACCTTTTTCTTATTTAGCAAAAGAAGCACATCACCCTTTCTGATCCCTGCATTCGCCGCCGCTGAATTTGCTTTAAGCTGGACGACAAGAACGCCATAATCCAGATCCAGTAATTTTTTCTCCTCCCGGGATAAATCACGCACATAGATGCCGAGCAGATCGGGTGTGTCTTTTTTCAAATTATGCTTTTTTGTATTCAAAGTAGCTACGTCTGATTCTGGGAGCTGACCAATGCTTATTTTCACATTTCGTGATTTTCCAGCACGTAAAACTTTTAAAGTTGCAGTTGTCCCAACCTTGCTGCGCCCAACATAAAACGGCAGATCTGAAGAAAGTCTGACGGGTTTACCGTTGTATTCAACTATCACATCCTGCACCTGTAAATCTGATTTTGATGCTGGACTATCTGGAAGAACAGATGAAACCAGCGCACCAAAAGGTTTGTCCATATCAAAGGCTTCAGCCAGATCACGATTTACATCCTGGATGGTCACGCCAAGCCAGCCACGCTTAACTTTCCCACCAGCACGCAGTTGATCGGCAACCTGTATTGCTAAATCGATAGGAACAGAAAACGCCAGCCCCATATAACCGCCTGAACGGCTGTATATCTGGGCGTTGATCCCTACAACCTCACCATCCATATTGAACAGTGGACCACCCGAATTACCCGGGTTAATCGCCACATCCGTTTGAATGAAAGGAATATAATTTTCGTTTGGCAGGCTTCGACCCTTGGCAGAAACAATACCCGCCGTCGCGGTATTCTCAAAACCAAAGGGTGAGCCGATTGCCAATACCCATTCTCCAACCTTTAGTTCATCTGGTTTACCCGGTTTCAAATAGGGCAAATTTTTTGCCTCAATTTTCAACAAAGCAACGTCACTGCGTTTATCAGTACCGATTACTTTTGCCAGCATTTCCCGTCTGTCTGTCATGCGGACAACAATTTCATCAGCATTGTCTACCACATGTGCAGAAGTCAACACATAACCATCTGCAGAAATAATAAAGCCTGAGCCGAGGGATCTAATACTGGGATGTGGGTATGTTCCCTGTGGAGACTGCGGTAACTGACCAAAGAATTTCTCAAAGAATTCATAGAAAGGACTGTCTTGCGGCAGATCGGGTAGACGTAACTCTCCCGACCCCGATTGTAAAGACTTTGATTTTTGCTTGGTACTTATATTAACCACTGCCTTACCCTGTTCTTCAACCAGGTGTACAAAATCGGGTAATGCATTTGCATTAGCTGTCACTGTCGCAAATGAAATGAACAGGAACAGGGCGGGTAGCATTAATAACTTTTTCATGAGTTGATCCTCGGAACTACAAAACAGAATTAAAATAAAATACATAAAGATACTATAAGGAAAGAAGTGTGAAGGTTTATTCTCGATCAAGTACTGCGGGCTGGAATAATGTCGAAAAATAGCTGGGTCTTACAATTTGGCTGACAACTATAAACGGTACCAAAGCACTTCCTGACCCAGATAATATAGCGGCAAATTCACCCTTTTCAATACCCGCTCTATAAGCAATTGTTTCGCCCGTGATTGTATCAGGAACCCGCATCAACCATAGAAGCAGATAGATCAACAGCGAAGAAAGCACCAAAGCTATTCTGTTCAGGCCAATAGTTGCCTGATCTCCGGACCTCACATTTGCAGGTTTTTTTACACTAACCCGCCACCGCCTGTTGCCGTTGCCAAACAGTGTCTTCAACAGTGCTGTACCACACATACCGTTGGATACGCAGGACTGACAACCTGCGTAGGTAATGGGGAAATACTTTCATACCGACCCTGGAGGGAGATGACGAAGCCCCGTTCTAACCGTATCATTTCTTTACTTTTGGAGCCTCTGATCAAATCTGATTGTTGAGTGCCTTCTTTTTAGGAAGCCCTTCAATGTTTGCGTACCAACGCATCGCTAATTATCTTTATAGCGGCTGCCGGGACTTCACCAATAGTCGTAATCAAGTAACCATCGATAATCTGTGTATAGGAGTGGACCGCCCCCATTTGATCAAGGCCGATCTCAGATGTGGGGCTACTCATTTTTTCTATAAATACCGACACCCCCGCCAGGCCATCACTTAAAATCATGTGCTCTATCTGCTTAGACTCCATGGGTATGGATTGCTGAAGAATATTGACCAGCCTGTAACCTTCCGGCAAGGTTGAAAACTGCCAGTTTGAATCTTTCAGTGGTGTGTTGACAGGTGGCCTCTTGCTATTATGCCATTCGAGTGTATTCTTGTTCGTCTTTGGCAATAGTGCTGAATCAGGGATCTCTCCACCAATTTCTATCATGGCAAACATATACTGCTCAATCACATTTCCGACGTTATCTATCAACGCAGATCTCAATAACAGGCCGGTGTCCTGATCAGCCCACAGCTCATAACCATAGCGAAAACCATCACGCGGAAGTATTTGCAAGCGAGTAACAGGTCTGTCTGCAATTCTATCAACACCCTCCGTAGAAATAAGATAATTATTAGAGAGCCCTGCGAGATTATTGACCATGAAACCTGGAAAACCCGTTTCCTTATTAGAACGAAGTCCCGCATGACCCATTTTCTTTTCAGGCAAGATACACAGTACCCTTTCAGGATCTCTAATAACTTCACGTGGAACACCGTTTAAGGAATACAGCCGCTCGCGTACAGCCCCATTCTGTATTTTGTGAATTACACGCATAGTATGTATATGCTTATCGTCAATATGTAAAAAAACACCGTCATAGTTAACGTTGTTCACCGCATGATTCATTTTTTTAAGCAAGTCTATGCCCTGATTTTCTGCCCAGGCATAAGGTATCAAGGCCAGGTAAACCAGCAGTAGAAAATGCAGTTTTGATTTCATTAATGTGAGTCGGTACGGGGATTATATCCAACAAAATGCGAATAGGACCATATGCCTGTCATATCACTGGCGGGATTATATTCATTGTGTTCAATCAGTAACCGGTTGATCCTTTCACGTATATTCTCATTCTTGCTGTTGGCAACAATTAGATCATATTCCTGGTTTTTCCCGACCATAGTGTCTGGGGCTGGGGCATCCTGCTGCACGAGCAGAGGAGCTGGGGCCGGGGCCGTGACGGGCGCGGAAAGCTCGGCAACTGTGGAGACCTGTTTCTCCTGTGTTTCCTGTAGTGCAGGCTTTTGCAGTAAAATGGCGATGCCTATCAGTGATGCCGCTACAGCAAGGCCCGCTAGCGGCCCACGCAACCGTGTGCGCCTGCCCAGGGAGGCAGGTGCAAGCTGTACAGGCTCATTCGCCAGGGCCCGAAGAACCCGGTCACTAAAATCAGAAGAAAGAACAGGTGATAATTCATTGCGTATGGCAGATCCATAGATATTATACCGTCGCCACTGTTCACGAAGATCCTTGTCTTCGTCCAGCTGTGTGATCAACCGTTCGGATTCTGCCTGATCCAGTTCACCATCTATAAAACATGATACATTCTCGTTCATTACATCTCTCACTCGAGCAAGGGTTTCAATTCTCGGTCGATGGCATCACGTGCCCTAAAAATTCTCGACCGGACTGTTCCTATCGGACAACCCATGACCTCCGCGATTTCATCATAGGACAATCCTTCAATTTCGCGTAAGGTAATTGCCACTTTCAAGTCCTCAGGCAACTGTTCTACCGCACGTGTCACCGCCTCTGCCAACTCCCTTGTTAAGGCATTGGCCTCCGGGGTTCCCGTTTCCCGCATCACCGCACCGGCTTCGATTTGAACCGCATCCTCAACATCAATATCCGTTTTCGGCGGCCTACGCCCCTGTGAAATTAGATAATTCTTCGCTGTATTAACTGCAATGCGGTAAAGCCAAGTGTAGAATGCACTTTCACCACGAAAATTACCAATAGCACGATAGGCCTTGATCAGTGCCTCCTGGCATACATCTTCCACCTCAGCACTATCATAAATATATTGACTGACCAACTTGGCCAGACGATGCTGATATTTCACTACCAACAACCCAAAGGCCGCCTGATCACCCTGTTGAGTCCTCCTGACCAGGACGATGTCCGGAGTGTCCTCAGACATGCGCAACCCCGCGCCTGGCGCTTCTGCAGTACATCCTGACCATTAGTATTGATACTGTCTTCTGTGACATTATTATTCTATCAAAGTTCTCTGTTCAGACAAAAAACCAGGCCGCAAGGTCGACCCGATCACTGTATTGATTCTTCTTTAGATAAACCCCGCAAACTATAACATGCAGCGAGCGAACAGCAATGGGTAGCTCTTTGATTCTGGATATGTCAGATTGTGATTCAAGAACCTGTCATATTAAGCTAAGGGTATCACAGAGACTTGATACGCTGTAGCCGCATCGATTTCGGTGTGATTCTGTTTCATGGGCCAGTCGCCCCTGTTCCTCACTGAAACAATCACACTGGGGCGGTGCACCTACGGATTAACGGGAACACCCTAAACAGACACTGGATAAGGTTATAATCAATGGATAAAGGCGTAAGTGGTGGTGCAATGGCAAACAAGCATTTTGATGTCCTGGTAATTGGCAGTGGTCTGGCCGGTCTCGGTCTGGCTTTGCGGCTTGCTGACACGGCCTCTGTTGCAGTTATCTCAAAAGGTCAGCTTCATGAAGGATCCAGCTATTACGCTCAAGGTGGCGTCGCCGCTGTGCTGGGTAACAATGATTCTATACAGTCCCATAAACAGGACACGCTAGATGCCGGAGCTGGACTTTGCGACCCGGATTGCGTTGAATACGTCATCAAACATGGCCCTGAAAATATTCAATGGCTCATAGATCAGGGGGTTGGTTTTAGCCTCGACATGGATGGCAGGCATTACCATTTGACCCGTGAGGGTGGACACAGTCACCGACGTGTCATCCACGCAGCAGATGCCACAGGCAAGGCCATAGAGACCACGCTGGAGCAGAAAACACGCAATCACCCCAACGTACACCTGTTCGAACACGTTATCGCCATTGATTTGATCACCAGCTTCAAACTGGACGGATCGAAGAACCGCTGCCTCGGTGCCTATATTCTAGACCAGAAAAATGGTGAAATCATGTCTGTCAGTGCCGCTAATACAGTACTGGCAACAGGGGGTGCATCTAAAGTATATCTTTACACCAGCAACCCTGACACCTCGACAGGCGACGGAATCGCCATGGCCTGGCGTGCTGGCTGCCGTGTTGCCAATATGGAGTTTGTACAGTTTCACCCAACCTGTCTTTACCACCCGGAGGCGAAATCATTTCTGATCTCAGAAGCCCTACGTGGAGAAGGCGCCCGTTTATTACTGCCGGATGGAACGCACTTCATGAAGTACCACGATAAAAGAGGTGAAATGGCTCCCCGCGATATCGTCGCACGCGCAATTGACCATGAAATGAAGAAAGGCGGCCTGGACTCCGTCTATCTTGATATCAGCCATCGCCATCACGACTTCATCATCGAACATTTTCCAACCATCTATGCACGCTGCCTGAAGTTCGGTATGGACATCACCACCAGCCCTATTCCGGTGGTACCGGCGGCACACTATACCTGCGGTGGGGTGATCACTGATCTAGATGGTAGAACAGATGTCGAGGATCTCTATGCCATCGGTGAATGCACCTGTACTGGCCTTCACGGTGCAAACCGCCTCGCGAGTAACTCATTGCTTGAATGTCTGGTCTTCTCTCAGTCTGCCAGTCGTTCGATATTAAAGAGCCTTAAGCAACCTCCTGCCCCCATTCCCGAACTGCCTCAATGGGATGAAAGCCAGGTCACCGATCCAGATGAACAGGTGGTAGTGTCACATAACTGGGATGAGCTGCGTCGCTTTATGTGGGACTACGTCGGTATCGTCAGAACCAACAAACGCATGCAGCGTGCTCAGAACCGCATCGAACTACTGAAAGATGAAATTGAGGAGTTTTACAGCCATTTCAAGGTAGGTAACAACCTGCTCGAGTTACGCAACCTGGCTGTTATTGCCGAGTTAACGATACGTAGTGCACAACAACGCAAAGAAAGTCGCGGGCTTCATTTTACACGGGATTATCCGGAGACCAACCGAGAATTAGATCGGATAAACACCGTGCTGATCCCTGTTGATTTTAAGGGTGCCCTTAAACCCTAAAACCTGAAAGATTGTCTCTCACAGAGGACGCGGGGAGGTCAAAATCTTTCCTTTCTGTAGGGTATTTTTTAGCTTTTTCTTTTACTTTCCCCGTGTACTTTGCGAACTCCGCGAGAAAATTTGAAACACTGCTACTGCAGTGCCTTAACTATTCAAATAAACTACCAGCCGCCTGAAAAACAGACTGTTTATCGAGTCTGCTGCATACACCAATGAATATTGCTTCGAATCAATCCGCGTTTTGATCCTTAAAACAATCACCCAGCGACTTACAAAACTTTCAAGCACCTCCGCTTCCAGCCAACTGGATATTTCATCACTTTGAAACAGCAGCGACTCACCTTCCTGCAGACTGAGTCCATGAGTCATTGATTTTTCCATGCTAATAAGTCGGTGCAGGCTGAAAATAATCAACATTGCAAAAATCAGGAGCAACAGAAAATTGAGACTGATGAAAAACAGCAGCAAGAGTGCCACAACATGTAGACTCGAAATCAGTAATATAAGGAATCGTGATCTAGCGGGACGAATGACAATCCGCTTGCCGCATTCTGCTAACGATGTTACAGACTTCATTGTCGGCCTCCCTGCCTTCACAAAGCCATTTCTGTAATTGCAGGTCCGAGCAACTCAGCAGCGTCTCCAATTCGGCTTTAAGCCGATTATCCAGACTCCACCAATGTTGATCAACAAAATGATTCAGGATGACATCCAGTTCTAACATACCGCGCCGACATTGCCAGTGTATTCTGCCTGGAACCTGGGCCATTACCGGCGAGCGACGCCTTGGCTTGCGGCTATTGCGGGATTCTATATCGCTAAACAACGGAATACACTACACTAGGTTGCCCGTTTTAGCAGCATTTTACGTATGTTATGAATGGCCAGCGCAGGATTCAAATCACGGGGACAGACCTCAACACAATTCATAATGCTGTGACAACGGAACAAACGAAAAGGATCCTCCAGTTCATCAAGGCGTTCGTTGGTTGCCTTGTCACGGGAATCCACCAGAAACCGGTAAGACTGCAGTAGAGCGGCAGGCCCCAGGTATTTGCCAGGATTCCACCAGAAAGATGGACATGCCGTTGAACAGCACCCACAGAGGATGCACTCATAAAGTCCATCCAGCTTCTTCCTCTCTTCATCCGATTGTAAACGCTCGATTTCCGGCTCCGGTTCATCGTTCATTAACCAGGGCTTTATAGTGCGGTACTGGCGGTAAAAGGACTCCATATCAACAATCAGGTCACGAATCACCGGCATGCCTGGCAGTGGGTTTAAGTTGATAGGCTGCTTCAGCGAACTTAATGGTGTAATACAGGCCAGTCCATTGCTACCGTTAATATTCATTGCATCCGAGCCACAAACACCTTCACGACAGGAACGGCGAAATGACAGGCTTTCATCCTGTTCTTTCAACAGCAGGATAGCATCAAGAAGCATTTTTCGACCTTCAAGCCTTGACTCATCCAGTTGGTAGTCCTGCATATAAGGTTTGCTGTCCTTGTCCGGGTTGAAGCGGTAGATGGAGAAGCGAATCATTTAAAGGGCACCTCTATCAATTCTGGATAGCTCAGATTGTATTCCACAATTGTTCATATCAAGACAAGGATCGCACGCAATAGCATGGCTATTGCGAAGATGCTTAACGCAGAGATGGACGATTTGGGATGCAAGATGAATATTCATGGATTAATAAAGGTGCCCTTAATAGACCCTCTCTACCGGTGGAAAGGAATCGACAGTTAGGGGTTGCGTACGTACCGGTTTGTAATCCAGCACACCGCCATCACGATTGTAATACAGGGTATGTTTCATCCACTCTCGATCATCACGATCGGGAAAATCCAGACGTGAATGTGCGCCCCGACTTTCTGTCCGTGCCGCAGCGGATAGCAGGGTTGCCATCGCCACTTCCAGCTGATTCTCAAGTTCAAAGGCCTCAATTCGCGCGGTATTGAACACCTTACTCTGATCACCCAGTCGAACATCTGCCAGGCGGGCAAGCAGTTCACGTCCTTTTTCAACCCCTTCATCAAGTACATCCTGTGTACGAAAGACACCACAATACTGTTCCATCATCACACGCATCTGTTTTGTTATGTCGGCGACAGATTCACCTTCCCCTTTTTTATCCCAACGTTGAATATGGTCCATTGCCTGCTCTATAGATGCCTCGCTAAGCGGCGTATGAAAGCGGTTATCCGCTAGAAAATCGATGATGTGATTCCCTGCCGCTCGGCCGAACACGACTATATCGAGCAAGGAATTCCCCCCCAGACGGTTTGCACCATGCACTGAAACGCAGGCGCATTCACCAATTGCATAAAGGCCCTGCTGTGGCTCTTCCGGTGCATGGTGCAATGGCACGACGACCTGCCCCTTTCTGTTGGTCGGTATACCGCCCATCGTGTAATGTGCTGTCGGAAAAACCGGAATCGGGGCATCAACCGGGTCGATACCGGTAAAACGGATAGACATACCCCGGATACCCGGTAACCTGCTTTTCACAATATCCGGATCAAGATGGTGTAATTGCAGGAGCACATAATCGGCATTTTCTCCACAGCCCCTGCCCTCGCGGATTTCAGTCGCAATGGCTCGGGAAACAACATCGCGTGAGGCCAGGTCAAGTGCATGCGGGGCATATCGCTCCATGAAACGCTCACCATCCTTATTGATTAAATAACCACCCTCGCCCCGTGTCGCTTCAGAAATCAGCATACCCAGACCCGCTATGCCAGTTGGATGAAATTGTACAAACTCCATGTCTTGAATCGGCAAGCCGGCACGCAGTGCCATCGCCATGCCATCGCCAGTATTGATCATTGCATTGGTGCTGGTGCGGAAAATTCGTGCCGACCCCCCCGTTGCTAACAAAATCGTTTTAGCTTCAATAATTAATGGCTGGCCGGACTCTATATCAATCACCATCACACCCTGCGTTACCCCCTCCTCAGAGACCAGTAAATCCGTTGCAAAATATTCATCGAAGAAATGGGTGCGTGAACGTAAATTCTGTTGATAGAGGGATTGCAGAATGGCATGACCGGTGCGGTCTGCTGCAGCACAGGTGCGTGCGGCCTGTTCGCCGCCATAGTTCTGGCTTTGTCCGCCAAACGGACGCTGGTAGATGCGTCCATTTTCAAGCCGTGTAAAGGGAACACCGAAATGTTCGAGCTCAATTACCAGTCGCGATGCGGCACGACACATATACTCAATAGCATCCTGATCACCCAGAAAATCACCGCCTTTAACCGTATCATACATATGCCAGTGCCAGTTGTCCGGTGTAAGGTTACCCAAAGCAGCATTCATACCGCCCTGTGCGGCAACGGTATGGGAGCGGGTGGGGAAAACTTTTGATACAACCGCAACATGCAGGTCAGCCTGTACCAATTGCAACGCAGCACGTAGCCCCGCGCCACCTGCGCCAATAACAAGGCAATCGAAGCGCCTTCTTTCTATGTTATTTTTCATTATGTTATTACTATCAATAGTGCCCATACACCTGTTGCAAACACGAATAAAGCGACGACCATCAACAGCAAAAACCGCAGTCGCCAGGGATGAATATAATCAAGGAATACACTTTTCAACCCTAACCACGCATGTGCCAACAAGCTGAATATGAACAACAGCAGAGCAATTTGGAACAACAGGCCCGATGATAACAAGAGCCAGTCTGCATGGGTGGAAACCGGCGAAATTGAAAGACGTATTAGGGCGATGACGATGAAGAACAACATGTATACAGCCGTCAGTCGCTGCACCACCCATTCTCCGAGACCCGAGTGGAGACTTCCACGCTCGCTCATACCTACAGCCATATCGCCACGCCAGTAACAATAACCATCAACAGGCCAAGCGCGAAAACAGTATCGGCTGTTTTGCGTGCAATATTTTTGTCATAACTAATGCCCATATCCATCATCAAATGCCTTATGCCACTGAGGGAATGCTGTATCAGTACCCAAACTGTCAGACTGAGAAAGATCTTTCCGGGGAGGCCGTGCAACAGGGCCAGGGCTTGAGAAAAGCCATCCGTCCCGCTATTGAGTAATTGAAGGAGATAGATGAAAAGAGGGATTGCCAACACCAGTAGCACACCCGTAACGCGGTGAACGATGGACAGTACCCCCCCGTGGGGTAAACGTATCTGTAGCAGGTTTAGAAATACGGGACGCAGGCCGGCTTTCTTCATATTTGCCATCTTTGTTCGTAGTCCATCACCCCTCCCTGTATGAATTCACAAGATTGGACAGTGTTTGTCTGCATTGGTTTCCTTTACAATCCTATCACCAAGCCACGAGATACACCAAGACACATGGACAATAAACAGCAAATGAAAGACGACTCTCCATCACAAATCATCCAACTGGGTAATTTAACATCCCTGCATGTTACGGGCAGCGACGCAAACAAATTTCTACATGCCCAGTTCACCAATGACCTGAGCAATTTACCGGTCAATAACTGGCAGTACAGTAGCTACTGTACGCCAAAAGGACGTTTACTGGCTTTCATGACCATCGCCAGGCTGGATGAAAATGAATTCCTGCTGATTCTGCCTGCAGAGATCGGCGATAACATTTTGCCTCGCTTACGCATGTTTGTTATGCGGGACGATGTGACGATTACGCCGCAGGATGAGAACACATCCATTACCGGCATTCTGGGGGCTGCTGACAATCTGTCCGGTATTGGACTCACGCAGAAAAGAGAGGACGGAAAACTCAGCAGAGATAACAACAATTGTCTGCTGACCATCAGCTATGAATCGGGGCGTTTCCTGTTTATTGGTGAGTCTGTAAAACTTAAGGCGAATCCATCAGCAGACAGGAACAACTGGACCCTACTGGATATTCAGACAGGCATCCCTGCCATCGTCCTGGCTACTCAGGAAACCTTTGTGCCACAGATGGTTAACCTCGACCTGATTGGTGCCGTAAACTTCAAAAAAGGCTGTTACCCAGGACAGGAAATCGTCGCAAGAGTGCACTACCTGGGAAAAATCAAGCAACGGATGTTCGCAGTAGAGACCAGTAGCAATCAGCTAGCTCAACCCAATGACAAGATCTATATTGCCGGTCAGCCAGACAAAGTTGCGGGAACCGTTATTCAGGCCGCCATTTCCGATTCAAGTCAGTGTTTGCAGGTGGTGTTGCAGACGAAAGCCGTAGATGAGAACCTGGATCTCAGGCTGGGCACTTCGGATGGGGAAAAACTGACTGTGGGTGTTCAGCCCTATTCGGTTTCGAAAGATTAAAAAGAAGAATAATTTGGTCTTTAGTCTCTAAGCTTGGGTCATTAGTCTTTGATCTTCCACCCCCTTTTGCCTGTCGAGCAGTAGAAATCCGGAGCAGATTTCTCTGGTTATTCTCTTCATCCGTATAAAGAAAGTCACTTGTCCATGAAGAATGAAAAATACAAACCAATTCAAGGAATCAAGCAAAAAAGAAACCCGCCAGAAAAAAATCAAACTTTCTTTAAAGTATTCTCATCCGTGTGATGAAAAATCGCCTCATTAATTGGAATCCACAACTGCGTGTCCTCCTTATAACTAAAGCTACCCTCCCCATGAATATCAACGTCTAACACATACTTCATAGTCTTATAAGACTCATCCAGGTATTTATTGGACAAAATACCGTATATTTCTGAACCGACTTCGGCAGATAAATGAAAACTTTTACTGCTAACTTTCGCATCACCACCCGCATTGATCAGCACTCCGCGAGGCACCATAAAGCAACGCAAGACCTGTTCATTACCCCCATCCCACAGCCAGTAGCCCAGTTCTTCGTGAAACCCATCCTCTTCACCCAGACGCCAGGCTGTCATCGAATAACGCAGGCCATACAGTTCTTGCGGCCCATTTTTAACCGGCCCAAGCGGTTCGAAGACAATTTTCTCTCGATATTTCGTCTCTTTTTCTTCACTGTGGATTCTGGAAATATCAACCCCCTGATCCCCTTCCCATGTCCCCGCCAGAACAGCTAACGGGCCCAGTTTTTTTAAAATATCATCACTCATTTTTATCCCCGAACAATAGAATTCAACAAAGTTTCTGGAACTTGGAGCTATTCAATAATCTGCACAAACACCTCACCAGGCTGTATCAGGCCGAGGTCACTTCTTGCTCGCTCTTCAATCGCCTCGGTTCCTTTCTGTAGATTAACGATTTCACCCGCCAGTTCACGATTGCGTTGCAGTAGCCGCTCGTTTTGTTCCTGCTGAATAGTTATGTCACGCTGCATATTCCAGAAATCCAAGAGACCGCCTTTACCGAAGGCAAGCGTATAGGCAAGTAAAATAGCCAGTATAATTCCAGTTGCCAGCAGAAATTTCACTCTCCTGTCTCCCGTGTAGCAGTGAGGACTAAACAGAGTTAATGTAATTTTTTAGATAAATTATATAACCCTTTGATTAGTTTATTATAACCCTACTATTACTGACTTGCCAGGGTAGACGGCCCTATTTCCCAGCTGTGCTTCTATACGTAATAACTGGTTGTACTTTGCAATCCGATCCGAACGCGACAGGGAACCTGTTTTGATCTGCCCCGCAGAAGTCGCAACGGCCAGGTCGGCAATCGTAGTATCTTCAGTTTCACCGGAACGATGTGAGATGATGACACCAAAATCAACTTCCTGTGCCATACTGATTGCATCCAGTGTTTCGCTCAGAGTGCCAATCTGGTTGACCTTAATCAGAATGGCATTGGCTGATTTTTCCTTGATGCCACGTTCCAGCATTGCGGTGTTAGTAACGAATAGATCATCACCAACCAACTGGCATTTGCTACCGATTTCCTGAGTTAGTTCCTTCCAGCCTGACCAGTCATTTTCGTCCATGCCATCCTCAATGCTAACAATCGGGTATCGATTGAGCCAATCTGCCAGCAAGCTCTTCATGCCAACCGCATCAAGCATACGCCCCTCGCCTTTCAGGTCATATTGCCCATTATCGTAGAATTCAGAGCTTGCTGCATCGATGCCGAGGTAAATGTCCTCGCCGGGTCGATAACCGGCCTTTTCTATCGACTCAAGAATAATGGCGATGGCCGCTTCATTCGAAGAAAGATTCGGCGCGAAGCCACCCTCATCACCAACCGCCGTGTTCATTCCCCGCTTACTGAGTACAGACTTCAGACTATGAAAAACTTCAGTCCCGTAGCGCAATGCTTCAGAGAAATTTGGCGCACCGGCGGGGATAATCATGAACTCCTGCAGGTCTACACTATTTTCTGCATGTGACCCACCATTGATGATATTCATCATTGGTACGGGGAGAGTAGTCGCCTCCTCGCCTCCAAGATAGCGGTACAGAGGCAGCTTTGCGTCATTTGCCGCCGAATGCGCCACCGCCAGAGATACCGCCAACATGGAATTTGCCCCTAACCTGCCTTTGTTCTCAGTGCCATCAAGAGAAACAAGTACATTATCAACGGCACGCTGGTCTGTCACATCCTGCCCGATCAAGGCATCCTTAATCTCACCCCTTACGTTTGCAACAGCCCTCAGAACACCCTTTCCCTGATATCGCCTCTGGTCACCATCACGTAATTCTACCGCCTCATGCTCACCGGTAGAGGCCCCGGACGGTACAGCTGCTCTGCCCGAAACGCCCGAATCCAGAACCACATCGGCTTCTATGGTGGGGTTACCGCGTGAATCAAGGATTTCACGGGCGATAATATTGCTGATTTTGCTCATTATTTTTTCCTTGGAGAACACTGATGCCTACCATTACAGGAGGCAGGAGTTCCATCTGATTTACCGAGAATAGACCGACAATTTTACCGCAATGACTGAAGGCTTAAAAGATTATTTACCGCAGAGGACACGGTGAAAACCTACAGCTGCTCTTCGAATACCCTGGCCTTGGTGGCCTGGTCAATCTCTTTTAGATGTTCCAGCAGTTCTTTCATGCGGGCCAGTGGCCAGGAGTTGGGGCCGTCACTGAGGGCGTTATCGGGATCGGGGTGTGTTTCCATAAACAGGCCCGACACACCTACAGCTATGGCAGCCCTGGCCAGCACAGGGATACCTTCACGGTTGCCACCTGAATGTGTCCCCTGACCTCCAGGTTGCTGCACTGAGTGGGTAACATCAAACACGACCGGGCAGCCAGTATTTCGCATAATCGCCAGCGAGCGCATATCTACGACCAGGTTGTTATAACCAAAACTTACACCCCGCTCACAGACCATGATTCGTCCTTTTCCACCGGCTGCAATTGCTTTGTCCACCACCTGCGTCATCTCCTGCGGTGAAAGAAACTGACCTTTTTTGATATTAACCGGCTTGCCGCAGCTGCCGACGGCTTCAATCAAGTCGGTCTGACGGCAGAGGAAAGCCGGCGTTTGTAGGACATCCACGGCCTCTGTAACGGCCTTCACTTCCGCCACACTGTGTACATCCGTAAGTACGGGCACACCGGTTTGCTGACGAACATGATCGAGTATTTTAAGTCCCTCATCGATCCCCATGCCACGGTAGGACTGGCCCGACGTGCGGTTTGCCTTGTCGTAGGATGATTTGAAAATAAAGGGAATATCCAGCTTGGAGGTCATTTCAGCCAATTCTCCGGCCGTATCAACGGCAAGCTGCTGTGATTCAAGCACGCAGGGGCCTGCAATGAGAAAAAATGGTTGAGTGAGGCCAACATTAAAATCAATCAGTCTCATTTCAGTCTGCCTGTCACTAACAGCCACTCTCTTCATCGCCTTCATGTTGTTTATGAATTGCACGGGCAGCAAGGACGAAGCCTTTGAATAACGGGTGTCCATCACGCGGAGAGGAAGTAAACTCCGGGTGAAACTGACAGCCAACAAACCAGGGGTGATCAGATAACTCAACAACCTCGACCAGTTCTCCATCGACTGATGTACCGGACAAAACCAGGCCAGCCTGTTCTAGCTTATTTCGATAGGCATTATTGAATTCATAACGGTGGCGATGACGTTCGTGGATGATATCTTTTTGATATAAATCATGTATCAGACTGTCCTTCTTTATCAGACAATCCTGGCCACCAAGGCGCATAGTACCACCCATATCGCTGCTCTTGTCTCTTACTTTAACCGTACCATCAGCATCCTGCCATTCCGTAATCATGGCAATGACGGGGTAAGCTGTATCGTGATTAAATTCAGTACTGTGGGCTCCCGCCATGCCTGCAACATGGCGTGCATATTCGATCACTGCTGCCTGCATACCCAGGCAAATACCAAGATACGGTATTTTGTTTTCACGGGCATATTGCACCGCCGCAATTTTCCCTTCTATTCCACGTAATCCAAAGCCACCGGGAACCAGAATTGCATCAACAGAAGAAAGGCTGTCAGTGCCACTCTTCTCCAGATCCTCGGCATCAAAATAGCGAATATTGACCTTTATGCGAGTATGTATACCGGCATGAATCAAGGCCTCAGACAATGATTTATAAGACTCCGTAAGATCGACATATTTCCCCACCATGCCTATCGTTACAGACGACTCAGGATGTTCAAGGTTGTAAACCACCTGATCCCACTCGGAAAGATCGGCGTCAGGCACATCCAGATTAAACTGGCGTGCAATAATTGTATCCAGATTCTGCTGATGCAACGATGATGGAATCTTGTAAATACTGTCAACATCATAGGCCGATATAACGGCATCAACAGCAACATTGGTAAACAGGGCAATTTTTTTCCGCATACTGTCCGGGATTTCTCGTTCACTTCGACAGATCAGAACATCTGGCTGGATGCCAATACTGCGCAACTCTTTCACCGAATGCTGCGTAGGCTTACTTTTTAACTCACCTGCGGCAGCAATCCAGGGCACCAGGGTCAGATGAATATAAGCCACATTTTCACGGCCTTTCTCAATACCCATCTGGCGAATAGCTTCCAGAAATGGCAGTGACTCAATATCACCAACAGTGCCGCCTATTTCGACCAGGGCAATATCAGCCCCTTCCGCACCCCGCTCTACCAGTTCCTTGATCTCGTCTGTTATATGCGGAATAACCTGAACCGTTCCACCAAGATAATCGCCTCTACGCTCTTTACTGATAACACGCTCATACACACGCCCGGAAGTGAAATTGTTCTTGCGGGTCATCGTAGTACGAATAAAACGTTCGTAGTGACCCAGGTCAAGATCTGTTTCCGCGCCATCGACGGTGACAAATACTTCACCATGCTGGAATGGACTCATGGTGCCAGGATCAACATTGATATACGGATCCAGCTTCAGCATGGTTACTCTAAGATTGCGGGCTTCCAGGATCGCGGCCAGGGATGCAGCAGCGATACCTTTACCCAGAGAGGAAACAACACCACCAGTAATGTAGATAAATTTCGTCATTTCACCGTTCAGTAGTCAGTGTGCGGGGACTGCCCCCGAACGGGAGGAAAGCATACCAAAGCCACCCCTACTTCACAATCAGAACATTAGAGCTTCAAGCCTCAAGATCGAGGTTCAAAGACTTTTTTCCCACAGAGAATACAACGAACACAGCGGTTTTTATGTTGCCATATTACTGACCAGATAGTGGAGTTGAAGCAGAATCTGGACAACAGTATCCCATCAGGCTACTTATATTCTTTTCCTCCGTGACCTCCGTCGGAAAGTGTTTGATTTTAGGCCTCTTTATAGTGAACCGAGATGACATAACCCTCTTCATCCGGGCCGGGTAAGTAATGAGGATTGCTCCAGAGTGATGAGACAGCAAGCAGTTCATCGTCAAGAAAGACCAGCGGTACGTTATCACGCATCCAGGCGGGTATGGAAAGATCCTGGAACAGGGTCTTTAGTGGTTTGCTGCCGTGATCGCCAGGCATACGGCATAGCTCACTTCCCTGACGAAAAGACACCTTCAAGGTAAAACCGATGAGCCGTGATTTGGCCAGCCCCTCTCCCTTCACCTTTGTGACCCGCAGGACCATATTTCGAAATTGTAGGGATGCCGGGAGAACCCAGTCAAGAAACTCGTTGGTCGTTTGAACGGCATCAGAGTTATCACATAACCACAGTATATTGTTATCCAGCCTGAGTACAGCTGCAGACCATTTCACACTGCCTTTGCCTGATGATGCCTCAAGTAAACGAATCACACTTTGCATCTGCTCATCGCTGGGCACCGACAAGCCATTCATTCGCACCCAGTAGCGCAGGGCATTCACACGGTGCAAAACCGGCAGTTCAGCCAGTAAATGAGCATTCAAACAGGTAATACAGGGGGGGAGAAAATGGTTACCGCTGGCCTTGCAATAAAGTAAATCTGACCTGGCCATGTCATCCAGCATCGTCGCCGCTGAGGCCGCATGACGTGCACTGCGTGACAGGCTTTTGTCCATCCCCGGCCAGCGCTCACGCAAATTGGGCAATACCTCATTGCGCAGAAAGTTTCTATCGAATCTATTGTCCTGATTGCTCGGGTCTTCTACCCAGACAAGCTTGTGTCTTTGCGCATAATCCACCAGATCCTGTCGAGTAAAAGCCAGCAGCGGCCTCAACAGTTGGCCCATAAAAAACACTTTACTGGCGGGCATTGCCGCCAGCCCATGCACTCCCGCACCACGCAGTAGCTGCAGCAATAAGGTTTCACTCTGGTCGTTTCTGTGCTGGGCGGTCATGCATATCCCCCCTACAGGCAGGCATTCAGCCAATGCGGTATAGCGCGCATCCCTTGCCAGCGCCTCAAGGCTTTCACCCTTTTTCTGATCCAGGCTAAGTGTCTTGATAGTAAGCGCCACTGACAGGGCACCACACACCTCCTGACAGTGCTCTGCCCAGGCGGGCGATTGTGGCTGTAGTGAATGATTAATATGAATCGCGTTCAGCGAAAAAGGGTAATCAGATGCCAGACCAGAAAGTGCGTGCAACAGCACGTGCGAGTCCAGACCACCGCTAAAGGCAACATAGACTGCACTGTCCTTTTCTACAGAAAGCTGATCATGCAGAACCTGCCAGAGACTGGCGGCAGAGAAATTAGCAGACGTAGACACTTGTCGCACGACCCGGTCGAACAGTCCCATGAAACATCCGAGCTATTCCTGGAAATTATCGACACCGTACTGGCGTAAACGGTGATAACGTTTCTCCTGTAACTCAGGTATCGTCATCGCACCCAGGGTATCGAGGTTTTTCAGCAACGCCTTGCGTAGATTTTCTGCAGCCAGATCAACATCACGGTGCGCACCACCCAATGGCTCCTCGATGATCTCATCTATCAGGCCCAGATCCCGCAGACGTTGTGCCGTCAATCCCATCACCTCAGCGGCATCCGCCGCATTATCGGCACTCTTCCACAGGATAGTTGAACAACCCTCCGGTGAAATTACCGAGTAGGTTGAATATTGAAACATCAGAAGTCGGTCACAAACACCGATGGCCAACGCGCCACCCGACCCCCCTTCACCAATCACCGTCGAAATGATAGGCGTTTTCAAATCAGACATAACAAACAAATTACGCGCAATGGCTTCGCTCTGGCCTCGTTTTTCTGCATCAACGCCCGGGTAGGCACCGGGGGTATCTATAAATGTCAGCAGAGGCAGGTGGAAACGCTCTGCCATCTCCATCAATCTCATCGCTTTGCGGTATCCCTCAGGCCGTGGCATACCAAAGTTACGGTATACCTTCTCCTTTGTGTCACGGCCTTTCTGATGGCCGATCACCATCACTGGACGACCTTCCAGACGCGCCAGACCACCGACGATCGCAGAATCATCAGCAAACATACGATCACCACGCAATTCCTGAAAACCGGTAAATATCCTGTCGATATATTCAAGTGTGTAGGGGCGCTGGGGATGGCGGGCAAGCTGCGACACCTGCCACGAAGTTAATGAGGAAAATATCGATTCCGTCAGCTTGATGCTCTTACTGTGTAGACGGGCCACTTCATCGGTTAGACTGACATCGCTGGTGATGCCAACATGACGCAATTCGTCTATTTTGGCTTCAAGTTCAGCGATAGGTTGCTCGAAATCGAGAAAGTTGAGGTTCATCTAGGGTTCCAGCAGTAATAATCTAGTCGGGTGAAAGTATAACGCTATACTGATCTAAGGATAAAGGGCACCTTTAAGTGCCCTCCATTAATTAATACGCGCCCCGGCAGCATTGTATTCACAGACAGCCTTGCTGACGACAGGGAGTTTATTTAGTTCATCCAGCAGCTTTGCTGAAGGGTGTACACACCATTCACGCGGCAAATGAATGCTTGCCCTGGCCTCTTCATTCATATAATCAATAATGACGGGTGTAGAACCGCCTTTTACCGGCTGCAGTGTGACCTGCAGGCTTTCGACGGCATCTTCTACTTTCTTTTTCAAGGTGATACGCAGGTCAGTAGAAAAGGTCTCACGGGCTGAGTCCATGTCATGAATACGCTCTGCAGTGACCCGAGTACTACTGGAATAATCATCATAAGCGGCCTTGCCGCTGATGATGACCAGTCTGTCTTCCTGCAGCAATTGTTTATTGCTCTCATAGAGTTCTGAGTATATGGGAATTTCTAACCGGGCAGACTGGTCATCCAGGATCAAAATTGCCATTCGACCTCGACGTGTATTGCGTGTACGCATAGCAATAATCAGACCCGCTATGGTGACCTGTTTACCCACTGCCGACTCAACCTCACTCAAACTGCAACTGATAAAATTACCCAGCTCCTTTTGATATTGATTCATCGGATGCCCTGTCAGGTACAGTCCAAGGTGCTTTTTTTCTCGTTTAAGGCGCTCATCCTCTGAATATTCTGCCACTTCTATCCAGTCAATATCGCAATCCAGCGCATCACTGCTGCCAAATAAGTCATCCTGTCCAGCCGCACGATTTCTGAGTTCCTGCCCCGACAAGGACATGGCATTCGCCAGGTTTGCCATCAGGGCAGCACGGTGTACACCCATTTTATCCAGCGCACCTGCACCGATCAGCGTCTCTAAAGTACGCTGGTTCACTTTCTTCAAATCTAGCGTACGGCAAAATTCATACAGGCTACTGAACTGACCTTTTTCTTTCCGCGCACGGGTAATTTCTTCTATCGCCGCCTGTCCAATACCCTTGATCGCACCGAGACCGTATATGATAGTATCTTCTGAACTTGCCTCGAAAGAAAAACCGGAGCTGTTAACATCCGGTGGCAGTACCGTCAGGTTCATATCCCGACATTCGGCGATTAATGTAACGACTTTATCTGTCTTTTCCATATCCACCGATAGCGTTGCGGCGAGGAACATCGCCGGGTAATGCGCCTTGAACCAGGCCGTCTGGAATGAAACCAGTGCGTAGGCGGCGGAATGCGATTTATTGAAACCGTACTTGGCAAATTCCTCCATCAAATCGAAGATACCGTCTGCCTGCCTGGCATCGATACCGTTTTTTTCAGCACCAATCCGAAAGTTCTCGCGCTGTTTCGCCATTTCTTCTACGATCTTCTTGCCCATCGCCCAGCGCAGTATATCCGCTGCACCTAATGTGAACGAAGCAAGCACCTGGGCAATCTGCATTACCTGTTCCTGGTAAAGAATCACACCGTAGGTGGGTTTGAGTATTTCTTCCAGCAGCGGATGTAGATAGATAATTTTTTGACGCCCACGTTTTCGATCAATGAAGGTCTCAACCATACCCGAGCCCAATGGCCCCGGGCGGTACAGGGCAACCACCGCGATCATATCGTCGAAGTTATCTGGCTGCAGTTTCTTAATAACATCTTTCATACCGCTGGATTCGAGCTGGAAAATAGCCGTTGTCCCGCAGGCGCGAATCAACTCAAAAGTCTTTTTATCACTGAGATCAATATCTTCCAATGTCATCGGTGTCTGGGCATTTTGTTCGCGGAAACGGTTGACCGTTTTCAATGTATTATCGATAACGGTCAGGGTTCGCAAACCGAGAAAATCAAACTTCACCAGACCAACAGCTTCTATATCTTTCATATCCAGGTGAGTCACCATCTGGGTGACGCCCTGCTCACAATACAGGGCAGTAAAATCTGTCAGTGCAGTGGGTGCAATGACCACACCACCGGCATGCTTACCGGCATTTCTGGCCATACCTTCCAGAGATTGAGCATGACTGATCAGTTCACGTACATCATCATCCTGTTCTATTTTTTCGCGCAGATCTTTTTCTGACTCAATCGCCCTCGCCAGTGTCATCCCCGGTTCCCCAGGAATCATCTTGGCCAGCTGGTCAACAAAGCCAAAACCAACATCCATGACCCGTCCGACATCCCGTACCACCGCACGTGCAGCCATCGTGCCGTAGGTGATAATCTGTGAGACCTTGTCAGAACCATAACGTTGGGTAACGTACTCAATCACCCGATCACGTTTATCCATACAGAAATCGATATCGAAATCTGGCATCGAGACACGTTCCGGGTTTAAAAAGCGCTCGAACAACAGGCCATACTCAATGGGATCGAGTTCAGTAATGCCCAGGCAATAGGCCACCAGTGATCCAGCCCCGGAACCACGACCCGGTCCCACGGGTATATCGTGATCTTTGGCCCAGCGGATAAAATCGGCAACGATCAGAAAATAACCGGGAAACCCCATGCCGGTGATGACACCCAATTCCATATCCAGACGCTCCTGATAGAGGCCTCGGTCGACATCTTGTGGAATTTTCCTCAATATTTTTTTCAACCCGTTATTTGAGTCATCAATGAGCAGCTGATTGACATCCTGCCCTTCGGTAACAGGAAACTCAGGCATAAAGTTTTTACCTAGTGTCAACCGGCAATTACAACGCATGGCAATGTGGTAAGTATTTTCTATCGCCTCGGGTATATCAGCGAACAGTTCCACCATTTCCTCCGTTGAGCGAAAATACTGCTGCCGACTGTAGAGTTTAGGTCGACGTGGATCATTCAATACCCGACTGTCCTGTATACAAACGCGTATATCATGAATTTCAAAGTCATTCTCCATTCTGAAACGGACATCATTTGTTGCCACCACAGGTAGGGAACGACGTATTGCCAGGGCCATAGCCTTGTCGATATGCTCTTCATCACCAGGCCTTCCGGTACGCTGTAGTTCAAGATAAAAACGGTCAGAAAATATCTGTAGATATTCATCCACCAATTGTTCAAGCTGTTCATTGGAGCCATGCAGCAGGGCATTTCCTATCTCTCCCTGGGTGGCGGCAGACAGCGCTATCAGACCCTCACCATGCGCGGCCAGTTCTTGCTTTGAAATACAGGCATGGCCACCCAGGTGCTGGCCATGGCGAAAGGCCTCTGACAACATATGAGTCAGGTTACGATAGCCTTTCTTATCCTGGCACAGCAGAACCAGACGGAAGGGTTTTCCCGGTTGTTCCGCACGTTCTATCCATACATCGGAACCCAGAATTGGCTTGATGCCAGCAATCGCAGCCGCTTTATAGAATTTGACCACAGAAAAAACATTGGATAAATCGGTCACTGCAACAGCCGGCATATTCTGCTCTGTAGAGACATCTATAATGTCGTTAATGCGGAGAATACTGTCTACCAGAGAATACTCTGAGTGCAGATGAAGATGGATAAAGGATCTCTTAGGCACGATTTTCAATCACCTGTTTTACCGGTGCAAAACTTCGACGGTGAATTGGCGTCACACCATATTTTTGTAATGCTTCACGGTGCAGGCGGGTGGGATAGCCCTTATTGCTATCAAAACCATATTGTGGATACCGATGATGCAAGCCTTTCATCATACGGTCGCGATAAACTTTAGCGATAATTGAAGCCGCTGAAATCTCAGCGACCAGACCATCACCCCCAATAATCGCCTCCGCTGCACAGGGGAGTACAGGCAGGCGGTTACCATCCACCAACACCTTATCAGGTCTTATTGTCAGTCCTGCAACCGCTCGTTGCATCGCCAGCATGGTGGCCTGCAGAATATTCATCTGATCAATCTCGTGGACATCAGCCTGTGCGATCGAGAAGCTCGCCGCATACTCTCTGATCAGCAAATCCAGTTGCCGACGTCTTTTTTCACTCAAACGCTTCGAATCAGCCAGGCCGTCTATAACATGCCTGCGATCAAGTATAACCGCTGCTGTCACAACAGGCCCTGCCAGCGGACCACGGCCAACCTCATCAACCCCTGCAACGAATAAGCAGGATATTTTACTGTCTCTGTTCTGTTTCATTATTCAGGCCCAGCATGTCTAGCACTGTTTCAGCTGCCAGGCGATCGGAATCAATATCCAGACTTTTTCGTATCTGTTTAAATGCTTTTATAACCTTGCTGGCTTCCGCCTCATCAGTGAGATATCGACTCACCTCACGCTCAAGATTTTCTGGCGTACAATCACCCTGCATCAGTTCCGGAACCAGTCTGTAGCCAGCCAGATTGTTTGGCATGGAAAAATACTTCACTCTGGCAAGTAATTGCACCAGGGTTTTTGTCAACCAGGATACCTTGTAAGCAACAACGACAGGTCGACCAACAATTGCAGCCTCAAGCGCTGCCGTACCTGAGGCAAGCATGAGAATATCTGCACAGGCCATAATATCCCTGGAGTGTCCAACTACACGAAGCAAATCAACACATTTTAACTCCACTTTTTGTACTTCTGCCTCAAACACCTCCATCAGTGCGGAATCTGGCATGGCTGTGACAAACTGCAGCGTCGAGTGTTTCTTTGAAAGTTCAGCCGCTGCCCGCAAAAAATCCCCTGCCATGCGCTGAATCTCCCCACGCCGGCTTCCCGGCAACAGGGCGATTATTTTTTTTTGTGAAGAAAGTCCAAAACTTTTTCTTAATGATTCAATATCCGGGTCACTGTTTATATCCCTGACCATAGGGTGACCGACCAGCTTCGCATTCAACTTGTGCTGGCGGTAGAAATCCAGCTCAAAGGGGAACAAAACAAGAATTCGGTCTATAGAGTGACACATAGACCTGAGACGATATTTTCGCCAGGCCCAGACGGTAGGACTGACATAATGCAAGACAGGGATTCCCGCCCTGCGTAATTTCTTTTCAAGACCCAGATTAAAATCCGGTACATCTACTCCGATGAATAAATCAGGCGGCTCAGCCTTAAAATAACGCACCAGGCTGCGGCGAATTTTCAGAATTTCCAATAAGCGCCCAAAAAGGCCATCCAACCCCATAAGCGTGAGTTTTTTCATTGGGTACAGGCTTTCACAAGCCTGCTCCTGCATCTTCGGACCGGCAATACCTGTAAATTCGAATGTGTAAGGATATTGCCTTAATTCACGTATTAGTCCAGCTGCAAGCAGATCACCTGAGACTTCACCAGCTACGATGCCTATCTTAAATGTTTTCCTTCCCTGCATGGTATCGTTTCAGCGAACGACACCCCGTTCGCTATTGACCAGAAAATCAGCAAACTTTTTTACATTCGCATCTCCAGCAGACAACTTATTGATGTCGTCTATAGCATCCTGAAAACTAAGCTGTGAACGATAGAGCGTCCGGTATGCATCCTTTAATGCTGAAATATCGTCTTCATCAAAACCACGGCGCTGCAAACCCTTCACATTGATCCCGTATGGGCGTGCTGTATTGCCGGCCACCTTGAGATAGGGTGGAATATCCTTGAAAGAAACCGCGCCGATACCTGTCATTACATGCGCACCAATTTTGCAAAACTGATGAATCAGAGTAAATCCACCAAAAATAACATAATCACCGACGGTAACATGACCCGCCAGACTGGAGCCATTTGCAAAAATTATTCTGTTGCCCAGTATGCAGTCATGTGCAATATGGACATAGGCCATGAGAAAATTGTCATTGCCAATACGTGTGATTCCACCCCCTTCCCGTGTCCCTATGTGAAGGGTACAAAACTCACGTACAACATTATTATCACCGATTAGCAACTCGGTCGGCTCGTTATTATAGGCGGTACTCTGTGGGACTTCGCCGACAGAAGCGTATTGAAAAATATGGTTATTTTTTCCTATACTGGTATGGCCTGTGAGTGTAACATGTGGGCCTATCCTGGTTCCGGCTCCTATCTTTACATCTTTTCCTACGATAGAAAAATGCCCAATTGAGACATCCTTTCCTATAATAGCGCCTTCCTCAATAATGGCATGAGGAGAGATCACTCATACCTCCCGTGCGGTAAACATCAATTCAGATGAGGTGCACCGCTCGTCGTCAACAGTAATTATGGCTGAGCAGAACCACATTCCTCTTGCCTTTCTAGTTAGTTTTACCTCAACTTTCAGCTGATCGCCGGGTTCTACCGGTCTTTTGAAACGCACCTTATCTACGCCTACAAAATAATAAACCAGGTTGCTGCTCCCACCTTTCACATCAGAACTTATCGCAGCAAGCAATGCGGCCGCCTGTGCCATCACTTCGATTAAAAGTACACCCGGCATAACCGGCCTGCTGGGATAGTGTCCCGAGAAAAATGGCTCGTTATAAGTGACATTTTTGGTCGCCGTTAATGATGTATCTTTTTCATAGTCTGTGACGCGGTCGATGAGAAGGAATGGATACCTGTGGGGCAGATACTGAAGAATTTCATGGATATCTATAGTGTTCATTATTCACCTGCTTACTGTCCTGACCCGGCTTCATCAGTCCTGTTTTTTATTAGATCTCTAACCTGTTTGAAAAGTAAATTTAGTTGCTTAAAACGCGTTGCATTTTTTAACCAGCTATGCGTTTCTTCAAGCAGCACGCCAGAGGAATAGACCCCTGGATCAGTGATGTTAGAACGGACAGCTGTTTGGCCGGTAAAATGTGCATCATCACAAATCGATATGTTATCCACGACACCAACCTGGCCTGCCAACGTACAGCGTTTACCTATGTTTACACTGCCGGCAATACCCGTGCAGGCAGCAATGGCCGTGTCATCTCCAATCCTGACATTGTGGGCAATATGCACCAGGTTGTCTATTTTGACACCATTTCCTATCAAAGTATCTCCCAGGGTGCCACGATCTATGGCGGTATTTGCCCCAATTCTGACATCATTACCGATCACCACCTTTCCGAGTTGAGGAATGGGCAACCAGTGACCCTCCTCGTGTGCATGCCCAAAGCCATCGGAACCAATAACACAGCCACTATGGAGGATGCAATCTTTGCCTACTACTGTTTTGTGATGAAGGGTAATGTTATTTTTTAGTACGGTATCTTCACCAATAACGGTGTCTTCACCCAGAAAGCTTCCTGCCCCGATTTCACATCCAGCCGCTATTTTTACTGACTTTTCAATAATGACATTTTCAGCCACGCAGGCCGTTTCATGGATAAAGGCCTCAGCATGGACAAGGGAAGAGGGGTGAATTCCCGCTGGCTTGCGTCCCTCCGGGTGCAATAAACGGGCAATTTTTGAAAAAGCCAGGAGTGGATTTTCACTCAATAACGCATTGCCCTGGTACTGCTCGGAAATATTGGGGTGAAGAATAACGGCAGTTGCCTTAGTCTCTTCAAGTTCAGAAAAATGATGACGGCCTGTACAGAAACTGATGTCGCCTTTACCTGCATCCTGCAAGCTGGCAACAGTCCTTATTTCTGCTTCAGGAAAGCCCTTCAGTCCAAGATCAAATCGAGTAGCCAGTTCAGATAACAGAAAACTCACTGTGCCGGTGAAAACCTTACTTACTGCGCAGTTTCTTTAGAACCAGCTCAGTAATATTTGCCTTTTTACTGGTAAAAAGTACGCCTTCGGCCAAAATCAAATCAAAATTATTTTCCTTCCCAACTTCGTGTATGGCTTCCCGTACAACCTTTTGTAAGATTTTTAATTCTTCGTTTCTACGCAGGTTATAATCTTCACGAAATTCATCTGCTTCCCGTTTGATGCTGCGTTTGAGCTTGGTTATTTCCGCTTCTTTCTTTGACAACTGAGAAGCCTTCATAACCAGTGAATTTTTTTCCAGATCCGACTCCAGTTTTTGAATCTTTTTCTGTTTTTTTCGTATCGCATTATCGCGCGGGCTAAACTCTGCCTCAATCTTCTTAGTGGCAGACGCCCCCTGTGGTGCTTCTTCAATTAATTTGACCAGATTAACAAAGCCAATTTTTGTTTCAGCAGAAGATATTGCTGGGAAAAATGCCATTGCAAAAGTCAGTATTGCAATAACTTTAATTTTATTAGACATGGTTTTCATTTCTCAAAATAGTGGTACCGCCGGGTTGATAGTTTATCTGAATCCTCTGCCAATTGTGAACTGGAATTTTTCCAGGCGATCTTTAGGCTTATCATTGATGGGCAACGCATAACTGATAGAGAGTGGGCCAATGGGTGAATACCAGAATAATCCAACGCCATAGGAATACCGCAAATCACCCATATTAACCTGTTCACTTGGACTAAACACCGTGCCACCATCGACAAACAAAGACAGCCGTTTATCTTTCTTCTCACTGCCTGGAAAGGGAATCAGAAGATCAATTCCACCCACGACTCTGCGGCTACCACCTATAGGATTCCCGCTACTGTCCAGAGGCCCCAGAGATCGGGCCTTATAGCCTCTGACTGAACTACTGCCGCCCGCGTAGTAGTTTTTGTAGAACGGAAATATCTGGGTATCGCCATAAACATCAGCATATCCCAGATCACCACTAAACTTCAGAACCACATCACTTATTGTAGGGAGATGCCAGGAGAAGCTCACACCGGTTTTGTAATAAGTAAGTTGGCTACCGGGAATCGATGCCTCACCAAGAAGTCGGACATAAAATCCGGTGGTTGGATAAAGAATACTGTCTCGCGTGTCATGTACTCCCTGTGGTCTTTAGGTACCAGTCATCTGGATGAAGGGCGATATAAGCCAGAATTTCATCCGGGGTCCCATCTGTTGAAGAAAGACTGCTACGATCAGGGCCAAAACTAAAACTGAAACTGTTATTTTCTGACAGGGGGATACGGTAATTGACACCAAGACTGATAGTCTCGTTGATGTACCGAGAGAGATTCGCCCTGGCCGCATCAATATCTGTATAGGTCAGATAAAAACCACGACTGACGCCGTTGACGGTATAATAGGGGTTGAAATAGCGTATTCTGGCTGATTTTGTGATTTTGGATGTGTCGATACTCACAGCCAGTTCCCTGCCGGAACCAAACAAATTCTTCTGGTTGATACTCGTCTGCAGCAGGACCCCATCTGACTCGGAATAACCCAGACCGAACATCATGCTGCCGGTCTGACGCTCTTTTACCCGCACATTTATATCAACCTGGTCTTCGGTACCGGGAACAGCCGGTGTTTCAATATTGACATCCTCAAAAAAACTCAATCGCTGCAAACGTACTTTTGAACGTCTGACATCTTTGGTAGACAACCAACCGCCTTCAAGTTGCCTGAGCTCCCGCCGAATAACTTCATCTCTTGTTGTTGTATTGCCGTAAATATTAATTCGTCTGACATAAACTCTTTTAGATGGCTCAATGTCAAAAACGAAGGAAACCGTCCGGTTTTCCTTGTCAATATCGGGTATCGCATTGACATTAGCAAAGGTATATCCGGACTCAGCCAGCCGATCACTGATTGCCTTGCTGGTTTTTTCTACTTCCTTTCGGGAGAAAATATCACCTTCGAAAATCGTCACCTGAGCCTTCAGATCATCTTCGGGCACCACAAATTTCCCTCGCAGACTGACCTTATTTATTGTATAGACCTTACCTTCAGTGATATTGATGGTGATGAATATTTTCTTTTTATTCTCACTGATTGACACCTGGGTAGAATCAATTCTGAAATCCAGATAGCCCCGATCCTGGTAATAACTGCGCAGGGCCTCCAGGTCGCCGGCCAGCTTCTGCTTCGAATACTGATCTGACTTGCTAAGAAAATTCAGTTTTCTCCAGCCCGTTTTGGGTTTTACCTTAAAATTCTTTAACAGTTTTTTGTCAGAGAAAATATTATTGCCGACAAGAGAAACATCACCGACTCTGGCTGTTTTTCCTTCCTTTATGTCAATATTGATTTTTACTCGGTTTCTTTCCAGTGGTGTAACGGTTGTTTTGATAGCGACAGAATATTTACCACTACTGTAATATTGTGTACGAAGTTCCTGAGACACCTTTTCCAGGATGGCTTTTTTGAATACCAGCCCTTCACCAAACCCCACCTGTAACATGCCTTTTTTCAGCGCTTCGGTTTCAAATTCCTTGTTGCCAGAAAACTCTACGCTGGCAACGGTCGGGCGTTCAACGATATCGACAATCAGCACACCGCCTTTTCTGCTTAGCTCGATGTCCTGGAAAAAGCCGGTATCAAACAGTGCCTTTATGGCATCATTTACTTCATTATCATCAACAAAATCGCCTACCTTAATCGGTAAATAATTGAAAATAGTACCCGCAGATATCCGTTGTATTCCATTGACCTGGATGTCAGTAACCTCAAACTCTTCCAGTGCAAGGGCCTGTGTAGACCACATAAAAAATGCAAGAAAGCCCACATAAAGTATTTTTATTTTAATCATTATCCCATTCTGTGTTAGGAAAACAGTCGCCCCAGATCGTTATATACGGCAAGAGACATTAATAGAAAGAGCAGCAGAATACCAACTTGTTGCCCCCATATCATCACTTTTTCAGGAACCGGCTTTCTGGTAACCGCTTCTATCGAGTAATAAAGTAAATGGCCGCCATCAAGAATGGGTATAGGCAGAAGATTAAGGACTCCCAGGCTTACGCTCACAATAGCCAGAAACAACATAAAACTACTGAAGCCTACCTGTGCTGATTTTCCCGCATATTGGGCGATAGTAATCGGGCCACTTATATTTTTGCTGGACACCTCAAGGGTAAGCATTTTCCCGAGCATACGCAGTGTCAACAGAGACATCATCCAGGTTGTTTCTGTTCCCCTGTACAGCGATTCCATCAAACCATAGTTGACCATGACCCTCCTGTCTTCGGGGAGACTCACCGGCTGCACACTGATACCGATGCGCCCAAGCTCCCTGTCACCATCCATTACCGCCTCCGGTGTGACAAAAATAGATTCAGGATAACCGTTACGGGTAATATCAAGCTTCAGCTGCCGTCCCGGGCTGGCTGATACCAATCTTACGACATCATCCCAACTGCTAATCTTTTCATCGTCAATGGCCGTAATTAAATCACCCTGTTTTAGGCCTGCCTTAAATGCAGGTTTGCCGTTGACCACCCGATCAATAACGGGTGGGACCGTCGGATACCAGGCAATAAGCCCGATGCCGCCAGCCACCAGCCTGGCGTCAATTTTTGACATCGGCACATCAGCGAGATTTAAAGTACGGGTAATTTTTCTACCGTCACGGGTCTGTACTTCATATTGAACAGTTTTACGCGCCAGCGCCTTACTGAACAAATACAGGCGCTGCTCCTGCCACATATTCAGTTTCCGTCCATCCACCGATAGCAACACATCACCGCTGCGAAAACCATCACTCTCGGCAACAGAGCCCTCGACTACCTTACCGACAACAGGAGTAAGGCCTTCCATACCCCCGGCAAAAACCAGACTGTAGGCGGCTATGGCAAAAAGAAAATTAAACATGGGCCCTGCCAGTACAACCAGCATTCGCTTCCAGATGGGTTGCCGATTAAAGGCCCGGGACTTGTCTTTCTCAGCGACCTCTCCTTCGCTTTCATCCAGCATTTTGACGTAACCGCCTAGCGGTAAAATACCGAGGGCATAAATCGTGCCATCATTCGCAGTACGCGACCAGATTGCCCTGCCAAAACCAACCGAAAACTTCAGAACCTTTATGCCGAGTTTTCGTGCGACCCAAAAGTGCCCGAACTCATGCACGACCACCAGTATGCCCAGTGCAATGATGAATCCAACAATACTATATATAAATTCTAACATATTGATATAATTATATTATTTTAGTCTTTCATACTGTCTATAGCATTGCAGTAAGACGATTTACAGCAAAATCTCGTGCCCGCTGATCCGCAGCAAGTACATTTTCCAATACCTGATCCAGTTCATAGTCAACGGCTTCCATAGTCTCTTCTACCAGCTGAATAATCTGGTCAAAACGTATTTCACCGTCGAGAAATGCCTGCACGGCAACCTCATTTCCGGCATTCAATATGGCCGGCAAGGTGCCACCCGTCTCAGCCGCTATGCGTGCCAACGACAAGGCGGGAAATTTTAGCATATCCGGCGCCTGAAATTCTAAGGCGGCAATTTGCAAAAGATCCAGTCTTTCTACACCTGCATCTATGCGTTCGGGCCATGCAAGGGCATGTGCTATCGGTGTGCGCATGTCTGGATTACCTAACTGCGCGAGTAGAGAGCCATCGGTATATTCAACCATCGAATGGATAACACTTTGTGTATGTACCACAATATGAATCTGATCAGGCCCAGTAGAAAATAGTGCACAGGCTTCTATTAATTCAAGGCCCTTATTCATCATGGTGGCAGAATCTACAGATATCTTACGGCCCATTACCCAGTTGGGATGGGTGCAGGCCTGCTCCGGTGTCACCGAGGCAAAATCAAGCGGGTCCAGATTGAGAAAAGGCCCACCTGAGGCGGTGAGTAAGAGTCGGCGAACGCCGTAGTCTGACAGCTCATGCTTCACCGACTCGGCAGTTGCCTGCTGAACGGCGGCCGGTAAACACTGAAAAATAGCGTTGTGCTCACTGTCTATGGGTAACAAAACAGCACCGGAACGTTTCGCCTCCTCGATAAAGACCTGACCCAGCATCACAAGCGGTTCCTTGTTTGCGATCAGGACTCGTTTACCCGCCTTGACAGCTGCCAGTGTCGGTAATAGCCCTACGGCACCAACTATGGCGGCCATTACCGCATCCACTTCGGCCCGCTGCACCACCTCGGTTAGCCCTGACTTACCGGCCAATACTTTAACAGAATAAGGCCGTTGACTGAGCAGCTGCCTGAGCTCTGTTGCGGCCCCTTCATCAGACATTACGACAATCTCCGGCCGCCATTCCTCACATTGCTGAAGCATCCGCTTGATTTGTCGGTTGGCCGTCAATGCGATGACTTTGAATCGCTGAGGGTGGCGTCTGATCACATCAAGCGTATTTATGCCGATGGTACCGGTAGAGCCTAGTATGCAAATTCCCTGCTGTTTCACTGTGTGGAAATACCCGGTGCAACTAAGTCAAAATAATAAAGTACGAGTATATAGGGGGGTAAGGCGGCACAGGCACTGTCGATACGATCCAGTACACCACCATGCCCCGGCAGTAACTTACCCGAGTCTTTAACACCTGCCCGGCGTTTATAAATACTCTCAAACAAATCACCCGCTACCGAAAACAGTGTGATAAAGACAACCGCAAACAGCCAGAAAATCAATTTCCCTGGCGACAGCTTCCAGACCACTACACCCACTATGGCGGCAGTTGTTAAGGCCCCGACAAGCCCACCAATAAGTCCCTCAATAGTTTTGCCTGGACTGATTACTGGAGCCAGTTTATGCCTTCCCAGGCTGCGGCCAGCCAGATAGGCACCCGTATCTGCAGACCAGATGATAAAGAAAAAAACCAGCAACAGCTGAGGTACGGCTGAATCCTGCACCTTGAGTATCTCCAGACCGAGTATTGTCGGCAGCAACACAAAATAACCGTCCAGCCATGCCAGTACACTGTTTCCAGAAAGCCTTTGCTGCTCAGAATCCATATGCCCAAGACGAAACAGGCGGACTATCACCACCAGCCAGATTGCGAAGACAATTAAAAACAGCTCCTTTCCTGCCAGCCCGTAGTATTGAATCATCACGACGATGGCCACGCCCACTGCGACATATATCACTCTCGCGAGGGGGTTTTTGATTGCACTCAGATCTGCCCACTCAAAGAGACTGAGAACCAGAATAACAAGAAGAAAGAGTACAAAATTGAGCGGATTCATTAGAAATAATGCCGCCAGAAAGACCGCTATCAGGACTGCTGCGGTCAATAAACGTTGCTTAAGCACTTACTTGCTCACTGGTTTTACCGAATCGACGTTCCCGACCTGCAAACCATTGCAGGGCATCGGAGAAATTCTCTTTAGAAAAATCAGGCCAGAGAATATCAGTGAAATATAACTCACAATACGCCAGCTGCCAGATCAGAAAATTACTAATTCGTTTCTCACCACCGGTGCGAATAAACAGATCAGGATCAGGAATTCCATCACTAACCAGGTAACTGGAAATCAGCTCTTCATCAATATTTTTCGGGTCTATTTCACCTCGGGAAGATTTATCAGCCAGATGTCTGCATGCCTGGGTAATGTCCCAACGGCCGCCATAGTTAGCGGCAATCGTCAACTGCATACAGTCATTACATGCCGTACGCATTTCTGCCTTTTTGATCAAGCTGTTGATTCGTTTACCAAAACGATCCAGGTCGCCAATGATACGTAAACGGACCCCATTCTCAACCAGTGCATCAATATCCTTTTCCAGCACAGAGATGAAAAGCTCCATCAACAGCTTTACTTCTCGTGGCGGTCTCTGCCAGTTTTCACTGCTGAAGGCAAACAATGTCAGGTGCTCTATCCCCTCGTCACCACACAGACGAATAATTCGTCGTACAGCCTCTGCCCCTTTGCGATGCCCCATTATACGAGGCTGCCCCCTGCTTTTCGCCCAGCGTCCATTGCCATCCATGATGACAGCAATATGGCGAGGAGTACTGTGTTCAGGTTTTTTCTGACAGGGTGTTTTTATATTTTCGGCCGGGGACATTATTCCGAATCAGGAATGCTGGAAAGGGAAAAGCAACAGTTTAGCCCAGCCGGTAAGATACTTAAAGAAGTAAGGGTACCCTAAAGAGAAAAAGGACCAAACAAGGCGATCAGGTGCGTTATATCTCCATTAATTCTTCTTCTTTACCCTTCAGCAGACTATCAATACTGGCAATACTGGAATCAGTCAGTTTCTGTACCTGTTCCTCGGCATGACGCTCATCATCTTCAGAAATTTCCTTCTCCTTCAGTAATTCCTTAATATGAGAAATGGCATCACGACGTATATTCCTTACCGCTACCTTGCCGCCTTCGCCTTCACTTTTAAGCAGCTTCACCAGATCCAGTCTGCGTTCCTGCGACAGGGGAGGAATCGGAATGCGTATAACGTCACCGGCAGACATTGGGTTTAGATCCATATCCGACTCAAGTATGGCCTTCTCAATTGCCCGTACCATGTCTTTTTCCCAGGGCTGCACACCGAGTGTGCGGGAATCAACTACAGTGATATTTGCCACCTGAGCTAACGGCGTTGAACTTCCGTAATAATCAACTTTTATGTTATCCAGTAGCGCCGTATTAGCCCTACCCGTACGTAATCGTGACAACTCACCTTTAAGCGCATCAACACTCTTACCCATGCGCTTTTTTGCATCATCAAGGATTTCATTAATCATTCTGTTTCCCCTTGCTACCCCTGTCTGTATCAGGATTGACTGGCCCTCTATTGATTAATCACCAGAGTGCCCTCAGGCTGACCGTCGAGTATTCTAGCAAGAGCGCCTGCAGAGCGCATTGAATAAATACGCAGTGGCAGGTCATTCTCCATACAAAGTGTAACCGCTGTCAGATCCATAACGCCCAGCTGACGCTGGAGAACCTCATCGAAGCCAAGTTGATGGAATTTTTCTGCTGCGGGGTGGGTTTTCGGGTCCGCATCGTAAACACCGTCTACCTGAGTTGCTTTTAACAGCAGATCCGCGTTTATTTCGATAGCTCGCAGGCTGGCAGCGGTATCCGTCGTAAAATAGGGATTACCGGTACCCGCCGCAAAAACCACCACCGTCCCTGCTTCCAGGTATTCGAGCGCCAGACGGCGGCTAAAAGATTCGGTAAATGTTCCTGTCGGAATGGCGGAGAGTACTTTTGCAGGAATACCGTTACGATTGAGATTTTCAGCGACAGCAATTGCATTGATCACCGTTGCCAACATTCCCATCTGATCTGCAGGCACCCTGTCCATACTCTGTGCAGCACCGGATACACCACGAAAAATATTACCGCCACCAACAACGATGCCCATCTGCACACCACGTTGAATGACCGTTTTTATCTCGGTGCTGACATATTCCAGCATATCCTGGCTAATACCGAAGCCCTGTTCACCCATAAGGGCTTCGCCGCTAAGCTTCAAAAGGATGCGACGGATACTGTTAGAGCCAGATCCGCTCATCGCTACTTAGGCTCCTTTTACCTGTGCAGCGACTTCTGCGGCAAAATCCTCGACTTTTTTCTCAATCCCTTCACCCACTTCAACGCGTGAAAAGTGGCTGACTGACGCATTTTCTGATTTCAACAACTTTCCCACGGTAATCCCTGTATCTTTAACAAATGGCTGACCTTCCAAAGCCACCTCATTGAGGAACTTATTGATACGACCGGTAATCATTTTTTCTATAATCTCTGGTGACTTGCCACTTTCAGCCGCCTGGGCGGTGAAAACTTCTTTCTCTTTCTGTACCGCATCAGCGGGGACATCGTCAGGATTGATGCACAGTGGCTTCATTGCAGCAATATGCATGGCAATATCCTTGCCCAGGCTATCATTACCACCGGTATTTCTCACCAGTACGCCTATTTTCAAGCCATGCTGATAACTGCTGATCACGGCATCACCTTCCGCCACGATCCTCTCAAAGCGGCGTACGGTGATATTCTCACCCAACTTTGCAATCAGCGTACGACGGGCACTATCAACCGTCTCACCGGATGGTAGCTCTGTTGCATTCAATGCATCAATATCAGCAGGGTTGCCGTCTGCCACGAGTGCCGCAATATCAGCGGCGAAACCCTGAAAATCATCGCCTTTGGCAACGAAATCTGTTTCAGAATTTACCTCAACAATAACACCTAACTTACTATCATCACTGACATAAATACTTATCACACCCTCTGCTGCGATACGACCGGCCTTCTTGTCAGCCTTTGCCGCCCCGCTGGTACGCAACAATTGCACAGCAGCGTCCATGTCACCGTCTGTTTCAGTCAGTGCTTTTTTACATTCCATCATGCCCGCGCTGGTGCGCTCGCGTAATTCCTTTACCATGGATGCAGTAACAGCCATCTTGAGAACCCTCTATAAGATTAAATCCATAAAATAAAAGTGAAATATCTCGGCTATTCAACCCCGACATCATCACAATAGGATAAAGCCGTACAACAGATATTTTCTTACGCGTCGTCCTTACTCGCTGCCACCTTTTTGACAGCCTTCTTTTTTACAGGCTTTTTCTTCACCGCTTTCTTTTTCACAACCTTTTTCTTGACCGCTTTTTTAACTGCCGCTGCTTCCTCCGAAACAGGCACTGCATCCGCAGTGACTTCTTCAGAATCAGCTTTGCTCACATCTGCTTTCTTTGCTTCGCTAACCGTACTGCTGGAGGGTTTCGCTTTCTCTATCAGTGCCTCAGCCTTAGCATCATCCATTTCGACATAGTCATCAGAGGCTGCAACCACTGGGGCAGTTGCAACAGAATGGCGTCCTTCAATAATGGCATCGGCAATCGTATCAGCATAGAGACGAATAGAGCGAATCGCATCATCATTGCCAGGAATAATGTAATCGATACCTTCTGGCTTACAGTTGGTGTCAACCACGGCAACCACAGGAATGCCAAGCTTTTTAGCTTCTGCTATGGCGATATACTCATATTTCACATCGATGATGAAGAGTGCATCTGGCAGACCATTCATATTTTTAATACCGGACAGGGAACGCTCCAGCTTGGTGCGTTCACGCTCGACACGTAACCGTTCTTTTTTGATCAGCTTATCTGCCTGGCCACTTTCAAACAGTTCATCCAGCTCCTTCAGGCGTTTGATTGAATTACGTACGGTCTTGAAATTGGTCAGCATACCGCCCAACCAGCGGTGATCCACATAGGGTGAAGCAGAACGTATCGCTGCTTCACGAATAACTTTACTTGCCTGGCGCTTGGTGCCAACGAACAGGACGTTACCACCGTTAGCCGCAATCTTGCCAAGAAAATTACAGGCTTCCTCAAACAGGGGCAGGGTTTTTTCCAGATTAATGATATGGATCTGGTTACGCTCACCAAAGATATAAGGGCGCATTTTGGGGTACCAGAAACGTGTACGGTGGCCGAAATGAACACCAGCTTCCAGCATATCGCGAAGCGAAATCTTAGACATCTTCTATCTCCGTTCGGGTTACATTCACATGGGTTGCAATGCCAGTTTGACAGACAAACAGTCTCTCAAACACCCGGGCCCTGCTAGTGTTCCCACGATCATTTTAGTTAAGTCATCAAATGACAGCGTATTTCGAAATCAGGCCGTCCGTAATTCAGAACCCCTGAAAAGAGGCGCGGTTATAGCACAAAAGGGGCATAGTTCCAAGTTCCAAGTCTAAAGTTCCAGGTATAAATGGGTTCCCTGCATCCCAAGCACTACAACAACGACAGAAAAATAAGATCAGGTTAACGGGACAGCAGTGCAACGATATCATTATTTTATCCTGAGTCCGGTTATAATGCCCCGCTGTAAAAGAATATTGTGGATTTTTCAATGAGTATTTCTATCAAGACAGCGGATGAAACAGAAAAAATGCGGGTAGCTGGCCGGCTTGCAGCACAGGTTCTGGAAATGATAGAACCTTTTATCCAGGTAGGGATTAGTACAGGTGAGCTGGATACAATCTGCCATAAATATATCGTGGAGGAACAGGGTGCCATTCCTGCTCCGCTGAACTATCACGGGTTTCCAAAATCCATCTGCACCTCGCTTAACCACCAGGTCTGTCATGGTATACCCGGTGATCGGACGCTAAAAAAAGGCGATATTATTAATATCGACATTACCGTTATCAAGGATGGTTTTCACGGCGATACCAGCCAGATGTTTACGGTTGGCAAGCCCTCTACAATCGCGCAACGCCTGATACAAAATAGTCGAGAGTGCATGCTAAAAGGCATCGTCCTGGTTAAGCCCGGCGCACGACTTGGTGATATCGGCCATGCTATCCAGAACCATGCCGAAAAAAATCGTTTTTCTGTTGTCCGTGAATACTGTGGCCATGGCATAGGACGAGAATTCCACGAAGAACCACAGATCCTCCATTATGGTGAGGCGGGATCAGGCATCACATTACAGGAAGGCATGACTTTTACCATCGAGCCAATGATCAATGCCGGGAAAAAAGATGTAAAACTGCTGTCCGACGGCTGGTCGGTAGTTACCCGTGACCACAAACTGTCTGCGCAATGGGAGCATACAATCCTGGTTACCGCAGAGGGGCACGAAATACTGACCCTGCGGGAAGGCGAAGAGGTCTCGGTATAACGCTATGAAGAAAAAGCGGGCAAGTCTGTCGCGCAGGGACTTCCCTGCTGCCGCAAAAATTGTTGCTATTCTCAGAGAAAACCCGCAACCGCATAAAACAATAAAACGTATCCTACAGGAGACCCGGGAGATTCTTCACCACGCTCAGTCTGATGGCGCCTCCAGCACCAATATCATCAGCCTCTGGACCTGGTTCATCGACCAGTTGCTGGTCAATATCTGGAATTTTGTGCATACCCCTGAACCAAATGCCAACTGCGGTAGCCTGATTGCGGTCGGAGGGTATGGCCGAAACGAATTGCACCCCTCCTCGGATATCGACCTGATGATTCTCCTGGATGAGAAAGCCAGCAACAATATTGATAATACCTTTACCGAATCAAGCAAACGGTTTTTGTATATTTTATGGGATATCGGCCTGGATATCGGCCACAGTGTACGCACGGTCGCTGAATGCAAAGAAGCTGCCGTCGATCTGACAGTCGTCACCAATCTGATGGAAGCGCGCCTGTTATTCGGCTCCATGGCCTTGCTACAGCAAATGCAGGCCGCCATAGGACCCGATCAAATTTGGCCTGCTGATCAATATTTTCACGCCAAGCTGCAGGAACAGCGGGTGCGCCACATCCGTTTCGGTGAAACCGCATACAAACTTGAGCCAAATATCAAAGAAAGCCCGGGTGGTCTGCGAGATTTACATATGATTGCCTGGGCCACGATGCGCTACTTCAATGCGACATCCCTGGAAGAGTTGGTGCAACATGAATTCCTGACCAGGAACGAGTATCAAACACTGATTCGATGTCGCAATTTCCTCTGGCGCATACGCAATGGCCTGCACTTTCTAGCCGGACATCGGGAAGATCGACTACTGTTTGAGTACCAGCGCGAACTGGCAACTGAATTCGGCTACTCAGACAAACACGGTAATCTGGCAGTCGAACAGCTGATGAAACGCTATTACCGAACGGTAAAAGAGCTTGGCTTATTGAATGACATCCTGTTGCAGCATTTTGAAGAGGTTTTCCTTGCGCAGAAGGATAATACCTCAGTAGAAATCAATCGCCGATTCAATGCAATCAATGGCTATGTGGACGTTGTCGATAATGATGTTTTTAACCGTCAGCCTTTTGCTCTACTGGAGGTCTTTTACATCCTTCAAGATTTTCCTGAGCTGAAAGGCATTAGAGCAAACACCATTCGTCTGATTCATAACTCATTAAATCTGATCACCCCTGAGTTCCGACGAGACATAGCCTGCCGCAGCCTGTTTATCACATTCTTTCGTAATGGCGCAGGCCTCACGCACATCATGCGAAAAATGAATGACTACGGCGTACTGGGTGCCTATTTCCCGGCCTTTGGTCGTATCGTAGGCCTGATGCAGCATGATCTATTTCATATCTACACGATTGATGTTCATACCCTTTTTGTTATACGAAACCTGCGCAGACTGAGTGTCGATCAATTTCGCGATGAACATCCACTGGCCAGCAAATTACTGGCCAGACTGTTCAAACCCGAACGCCTGTATCTCGCAGCCCTGCTGCACGACATCGCTAAAGGACGGGGAGGTAACCATTCGGAAAAAGGCGAAAGGATAAGTATCCAGTTCTGCCGTCTACACGATCTCAGCGAATACGATACAAAGCTTGTTGCCTGGTTGGTGTACAGGCATCTGATCATGTCCTGGACGGCACAGAAAATGGATATTTCGGATCCGGAAGTTATTGCTGAATTTTCGCGTACTGTTGGCGACCAGGAGCATCTGGATAATCTCTACCTACTGACCATGGCAGATATGCGGGGCACCAGCCCGAAAGTATGGAATGATTGGAAAAACAAGCTATTACTTCAACTTTATCATGCAACATCGAGATATTTGAGGCGCACAGACATTGAGAGTGATCGCAACGAAGAGCGCCTAGTCAACCTGCAGCAGGCACTTTCCAGCAGCCTTGTGCCAGCACACGTTTCAGACGAAAACTTTCAGCGCTACTGGTCTTTATTCGATAGCGATTATTTTCTGCGTTATGAAGTCGATACCCTAAAATGGCACATAAAAACACTCGCCAATGTCAGCGTTCTTGAGTTGCCGGTTGTGGCCGTTCGTTATGCAAAAAATTCAGGTTGTACCGAGGTACTGGTATTTACCCCGGATCTGGCAAATCTACTGGTAAGAACCACGGGGGGCTTTGATCGCCTGAACCTGAATATCGTTGACGCACGCTTGCATACGACACAGATGGGCTTTGCCCTGCACAACTATCTCGTACTGGATCAAAATGACAATGCCGTCTGCACCGATATTGAGCAGAAAGAGATAGAGGAGGCACTAAAAGACCAGTTACTGATGCCTCGCAAAGGTCGTGACCCACTGAAAGCAACGCTGTCCAGAGCGCTGAAGCAGTTCCCGATTCCGACACAGGTAAATTTCCTGGAAATACGACAAGGCCAGTATACCGTTTTAGAGGTCATCGCCCAGGACAGACCGGGTCTTTTATACCAGATTGCAGAAGTTTTCGAAAAATGTGATATCAAGCTGCATAATGCCAAAGTAGCCACTTACGGTGCACGGATCGAGGATATCTTTTTTGTTAGCGATCTCGGCAATAAACCCATTACTGACAGCCAACAGCAGGACAGTATCAGACAAAATATAATCGATAGACTGGATTCCAACCAGGACGCCTAGACCCCTGATCACTTTATATAGCGACCAATAACCCGATACTGACCCCATGAATTCACGACTGGATAAGCTGAAGGAATACCCCTTTCAAAAGCTCGATCGTTTGCTGGCAGGCATTGAACCGGCAGCCGTAAATAAGCGGATCACGTTGTCACTGGGCGAACCAAAACATCCCCCCCCTCTTTTTATCCATAGCTTACTGGCAAAAGGTGGCGATCTCCTTTCCGGCTATCCGGCTACCCGTGGCGAGGAAAATCTGAGGGAATCGATCTGTCGTTGGCTCAGTCGCAGATTTCATATTGCCGAAGAAAAGCTCGATCCGGCTCAGCATGTGCTGCCGGTTAGCGGCAGTCGAGAAGCCATTTTTTCCTTCATCCAGGCCACCGTTGATCACCGCGCTCACGGCCCGGCAAATGTCGTCATACCCAACCCCTTTTATCAGATCTATGAAGGGGCCGCTATCATGGCAGGGGCCACACCTTATTTCCTAAACAGCATTGAAGAAAATGACTGGCAACCACAACTGGATAACGTACCGGAGCATATCTGGCAAGAAACCCAGCTGCTGATCCTCTGCTCGCCCGATAACCCGGTGGGCTCAGTTATTCCGGCAGAAATCTATATCAAAGCGTTGTCACTTGCTGACCGCTACGACTTTATCGTTGCAGCGGACGAATGTTATAGCGAACTCTACAGGGACGAAAACACACCCCCAGTCGGTCTACTACAGGTCGCAGCAGAACAGGGACGCAACAACTTTGAGCGTTGTATTGTTTTTCACAGTCTGTCCAAACGGTCTAATTTACCTGGCCTGCGCTCAGGCTTTGTCGCCGGAGACCCCAAAATTATTGATCCCTATTTTAAATACCGCACCTATCACGGTTGCGTCCCAAATCGGCTGACCCAGGCTATTTCAGTTGCAGCATGGGATGATGACGAACACGTAGTTCTGAATCGTGCCGTCTATCGTGATAAATTCAACGCTGTTATTGATATACTGGGGTCCTTTATAAAATTGAATCAGCCTGCTGCCGGTTTTTATCTATGGCCGGAAACGCCGATCAACGAGGAAGAGTTCAGCCGCCGGTTATTTCTGAACGAAAATGTGGTCACCCTGCCGGGCACCTACCTGGCACGCGATACCCTTAACGGCAACCCTGGGAAAAACAGGATACGCATCGCTCTGGTAGCCGAACAGCAGGAATGTCTGGAAGCAGCTGAACGAATTCGTGAATTTGTGACAAAGAAAATATAGCACCAACTTGAAACAGAATTTATTTCCCGAGGAAATCCCATGCAAGACCTGAAAAATCAGATTGAAGAGGCCTTTAAACACTGTGCCAAAATTACCCCACGTACCGCGGCCAGCCATGTCAAAGATGCCGTCTATGCTGCCATAGAGATACTGGGCACCGGTGAAGCCCGGGTCGCCGAGAAAATAGATGGCAACTGGATCGTAAATGACTGGTTGAAAAAGGCTGTTTTGCTGTATTTCCGTATCGAAGACAATAATTTTATCAAAGGTGGCTTCACAAACTATTTCGACAAAATTCCATCAAAATTCAGCGACTATAATTCACGCGATTTCCGACAGGGTGGCTTCCGCGTTGTGCCACCAGCAACCGCGCGCCGTGGCGCCTACATCGCCCCAAATGTCGTGCTGATGCCAAGCTATGTCAATATCGGCGCCTATGTCGATGAGGGAACCATGGTAGATACCTGGTCAACGGTAGGTTCCTGTGCGCAAATTGGCAAAAATGTCCACCTCAGCGGAGGGGTAGGTATTGGCGGTGTACTGGAACCGCTGCAGGCTGCACCCACCATTATTGAGGACAATTGCTTCATCGGTGCCCGCTCCGAAGTCGTCGAAGGTGTAATCGTAGAAGAAGGTGCGGTTCTTGCCATGGGTGTCTTCATTAGCCAGAGCACCAAAATCTATAACAGGGAAACCGGTGAACACACCTATGGTCGTGTACCGGCGTACTCTGTCGTTGTCCCCGGTTCATTACCGTCAAAAGATGGCAGTTATAACCTGAATTGCGCTATTATCGTCAAACAGGTGGATGAGAAAACCCGCAGTAAAGTAGGTATTAATGAGTTACTGCGTGAAGCCTGATGTCAGTATTGCGAAAAAGCTAATAATAAAGAATCATATGGCAACATCTATTATTCTTGCAGGAATCAAAAACTGTGACAGTGTGCGGTCGGCGCAACGCTGGCTGGAAGAAAATAGTATTGAATATATTTTTCTTGACCTCAGGTCTGACCTTTTTGTACGCCATATTCTTGGCAGGTGGATGGAAAAAGTCGACTGGACAACACTGATCAATAAACGCAGTACAACCTGGCGAGGCCTTGATGATGAGGACCGCACTGGTCTTGATGAGGCGCGTGCCATGTCGCTAATGATGAAACATCCAACCCTGATCAGGCGGCCTGTTCTACAGATGGAAAATGTCATTGAAGTCGGCTTCTCCGCTGAGCGATACACCGAACTACTTAAAGCCCCCCTGAAGAACCCGTGAATAACACGCTACAGCTGTGCTGCGAATTAATCAGCCGTCCATCTGTCACGCCCGATGATCAGGGCTGTCAGAATCTGATAGCTGAACGGCTTGAGTCTGCAGGCTTCACCCGTCAGCATCTCCGTTTTGAAGATGTCGATAACCTTTGGCTGACACACGGGGCGGGCAAGCCACTGTTTGTCTTTGCCGGTCATACCGATGTTGTCCCCGCTGGCCCGGAAAGCAACTGGTCCAGCCCCCCGTTTGAGCCAACACAACGTGATGGCAAGCTGTACGGTCGCGGCAGTGCCGACATGAAGGCATCCATAGCCGCTTTCGTGACCTCGGTTGAGGAATATATCGCGGAAAATCCCGACCACCCCGGCACCATTGGCCTGCTGATTACATCAGATGAAGAAGGCCCGTCTATCAACGGAACGGTTAAAGTCATGCAATGGCTGGACACACAGTCGATTAAGATTGATTATTGTATTGTGGGTGAGCCCTCATCTGTTGAAACTCTGGGTGACACAGTTAAAGTCGGGCGACGTGGATCCCTGAATGGCTATATGACCGTCCATGGGAAACAGGGCCATGTCGCCTACCCCCAGCTGGCAGAGAATCCTTTCCACCGTGTCCTGCCTGCATTAAATGAACTGACGGGCATTGAATGGGATCAGGGAAATGATTTTTTCCCGGCGACCAGTTTTCAAATTTCAAATGTCACATCAGGCACGGGTGCAGAAAATATCATACCTGGTGATGTGGCAATTAAATTTAATTTCCGTTTCTCGTCCGAATTAAATGAAAAACAAATAAAGAAACGTGTCCTTGAGGTTTTTGAAAAATATAAATTACGCTACTCAATAGACTGGCATCTGTCAGGCAATCCTTTTTTGACGATAAAAGGTGTGTTGGTCGATGCAGTCTGCAATGCCTGTGCTGAGATCCTTAAGATTTCACCTGAGCTATCGACTTCTGGCGGCACATCGGATGGCCGTTTTATCGCACCAACGGGAGCTGAAGTAGTGGAACTTGGGCCCTGCAATGGCAGTATTCACCAGATAGATGAACATGTTAAGCTGGCGGACCCTGTGCGACTGGCAAAAACATACCAACGTATCCTTGAGCTTACTTTGAACACCAACAAAAAAATATGAAACAGGCATTTCCCTGCCATCCCAAACACATACGTATAAAAATGGCTGGTATCACTGACACTGGACAACGACGTAATAATAATGAGGATAATATTCTTGTTGACAAGCAGCATGCTCTCGCAATTGTTGCCGACGGTATGGGCGGACACAACGCCGGCGAGGTAGCCAGTCAGATAGCTATCGATGTCACCAGCCAGTTTTTAATCGCAGGCCTGTATATAGAAAGCCGAATGGACGATGCTTTTTCTACTCCGGAACCAATGAAAGACCTGCTCGAAAAGTCCATTCAGTTATCAAACCGGAAAATCATTGAAGAATCCGCCAAAGATGTTACAAAAAGTGGCATGGGGACGACGATTGTCTGCCTGCTTTTCTGTAGAAGCTGGTTTGTCATTGGTAACGTTGGGGACTCCCGCTGTTACCGCTTTCGTGATGGAAAAATCAGCCAGTTATCTGAAGACCATAGCTGGATACAGGGCATGGTTGAGCAGGGAACCATAAAAAAGGAAGACGCCAAACGCCACCCGCAAAGGGGTCTGCTACTGCAGGCGCTGGGGAACCGCGAAATTAATCCCGCATTCACGTTTGGTTGCCCTCAAGCAGGTGATATATTCGTCCTTTGTTCAGATGGCCTGACAGAGGTTGTCAGTAACAATACGATTGGCTTTGTGCTCAATCAGGATGGAAACCCGCAAAAAACTGCAGAAAAACTTGTTGAACTGGCCAATGAAAATGGGGGGCCAGACAATATTTCGGTCATAGTGGTAAAAATATTACCCCCCAGAGAATAACGGCACGGGTAACCTGTAATTCACAGACTGCACCCCCGATCTAGGACTGCCTGTGATAATCGGTTTTATGGCATTTTGGGCAGGGAGGGATACGTCCGGCCTTGTGAAAATGCAATATTTCCCCGCAGGCATCACAAACCAGCGCCCCTGGACCCGTCACCTCTCCAGTTTTATAGAGTGCGTTCACCGCCAGCTTCAGTTTCAATTCATTCATCTCAACAGTCGTCGGGTCAGCCGCCTCAAGAAACATATCCAGTAGTTCCGCGGCAAGCAAACTGTCTTCAAACCCCAACCAGTCCTTTAACTCCTTTCCCTCTTCAGACGTATAAAAGGCCGCATCAGACAGGTCACGTTTAAGGTATTCAGCCAGATTGGCAGCCTCTTCTGCTGTCAGCTCTTCAAGCTCGATTGCCTTCTCTTTGGCTCTGTCAATCAGTGAATGCAAGGCAGATTCTGTCTTCTTTTCCAGCTTGCGAAACTCACTTGCGCTACGTTCCAGCATGGTCTCGTAGGCCTCGCCCATAATATCCAGCGGGTCGTTAATTCTTTTCTTTGGCATGATTCTACTCCGTCATTTACACCGTTTCTCTCTGTGTCAGGATAGCATTTTTGTAGGAACATCGCTCTACAATGAAATCGAAGTATCTGCCCGATCATAATAACGCAGCCGATACAGTAATCGTTTATGGTCTTCGTCTTCATCGAAACCACTGCGGTCATGCAAAACATTATTACAGATCAACCCCTGACCCGGTCTAAGTCCGGCGCTCAAGATATAAGGTGAATCGGAGGCCAGAAATTCGGTCAAACAGGCCGTCGCTTCCCGCGTCAGCCTATCGTCGCGCCAGATAACACTGCGCGTACGAGCGGTGTAACGCATGTGTAATGCCCCATTGGCATTGACTGAAAATACCGGGCCAGCACGATCGGGGCGAATTTCCCTGCCACGAATAACATTGGCCGGAATAATCATCGCCTGCGGATGCAGTAAGGCACGAATATAATCAGGATTGTTGTCACGCAGATGAATGTAGACTATTTCATGATCCAGTAATGTATTCTCCCCACCACGCAGCGCATTCTGCACGCAATACAAGACCAGGCTATGAATCTTGTGCTGCTCCTCGTTATAGTAGCCGTCGGTATGCCAATGGATAGGCCTGTTGGTATAGGGGATATATCCGCCCCGCCACTGGCCGTCACGCACTGTCAGCTCAGTGACACCATCACGGCCAGCACCCCTGTTATGGTCCAGGCGATGCATTGAATACTGAGCGCCAATATTGAGGGGAATATTTTTATTGCACCTGTCATCCGATGCAGCGATAAAAATCGCCATATTTGCCCTTTCAAGCAGGTTCCGAATAGCCTCAAACTCATTTCTGGTCAAGTGTGCCGGATCTTTTACTGAAACAAGGTATTCATCAAGACCGGCGGGCATACGAGACAGTTTCTGATCACGCCAGCGTTGATAACGTGCATTATCGTCAAGATCGACGAAAAGTCTGCCCCATACACTCAAACTCAGCCACCGGTGACCGGTGGGAAAAAAGCCACCTCAACATCACCCTCTTGCAACAGGTAATCGCCATCAACGTACTCCTGGTTGACAGCACAGAGAACCTTAACCGGTAGCTGCTCAAAGCCCACCGATACCCTCTGCCATAAATCAGCAACAGACAGCCCTGATTCAACATCTATCTGCTTTTCTCCTATACCAGAAGCATCACGCAAACTGGCAAAGTAAAGTATCCGTAACTCCATAATATCTACTCCTCCGGAGCCGTAGCAGGCGCCTTATCCTTCTTCCTGCCAAGCGCATAAGCAAGGACAATGTAGCCAACTGCCGCCGAAGCAAATGAACCTGTAAGAATACCCAGGCGGTCAGCATTAAGGTTAGTTGAGCCTTCCTCGAAAGCCAGAGAACTAATAAACAGGCTCATGGTAAAGCCAATCCCTGTCATAATCGATAAACCATAAATTTCCATCCACCCAACACCCGTGGGTAACTTTGCCACACCTGTTTTTACTGCCACCCAGGTGAAGCTAAAAACACCCAGTTGCTTACCCAAAAATAACCCCATAGCAATACCGAGAGGCTCGGGTGCCATAAGAGTCTCAATATTCATCCCGGCTAACGGAATTCCGGTATTGGCAAAGGCAAACACTGGAAGAATAATAAATGCCACCGTTGGATGAAGATCACGCTCAAGGTTACGCAGGGGTGAGAATTCTGCCCCTTCGGGATGTTTCAGGGGAATCGTAAAGGCCAGCAAGACGCCCGCAATGGTTGCATGAACCCCTGACTTGAGTACGGCTGCCCACATGATCAGCCCGAACACGAGATAAGACGTCAGCCGTACCACGCCACGCCAGTTCTGAAGCAGCAGTGCGGCATAAGCAATGCCCGCTATGAGCAGAGAAAGTGTGGAGATATCAACTGAATAAAAAATAGCAATAATCAGAATAGCCACCAGATCGTCGATGATCGCCAGAGTGAGCAGAAAAAGCTTCAGTGAGGGAGGAACACGCTTGCCCAGCAGTGAGAGAATCCCGAGTGCAAAAGCGATGTCCGTGGCCGTAGGAATCGCCCAGCCTTTCATCGCTGAGGAGTCACCATAGTTAAACCAGGTAAACACCAGAGCGGGAACCACCACACCCCCTACGGCGGCCACAGCGGGCAGCATAATCTGCGCCGGATTAGACAATTCCCCCTCAAGGACCTCGCGCTTTATCTCGAGACCGATTAGGAAGAAAAAGATAGCCATCAGGCCGTCATTAATCCACATCAGCAATGGCTTGGCAATTTCAAAGTCACCAAGGCGTATCTCAAGGGGAATAGCCAACAGACCTTTGTACAATGGCCAGAGATCTGTATTCACAACAATCATTGCCAGAAGCATAGCGACCACGAGCAAAATACCGCCCGCAGATTCCAGCCTTAGAAAATCTTTAAGTTGGGTGACCATGTGCCGTTGTCTCTTTCAAATCTGTTTTGCCCACGAAATATTCATACCTACATTTCAGAAGAATCAATTATCTCGATCTATACAAGATTTGTCCACGAATCCCACAACAGAAAAGAATCGTGGAATAGCGTGTGTTGGGGTTGAAGTTCAGTCAAAATAATATAATCAAGACCATGAGAAGAAAGAAAAATAAGGATGGTGCCCGGGGCCGGAATCGAACCGGCATGGAGTTGCCTCCGAGGGATTTTAAGTCCCTTGCGTCTACCAATTTCGCCACCCGGGCATATTCGAGGCGGACTTACTCATTTGTTCTGTTTTACTCTCTCAAGGCAGCGCTTCACTCTGCTGTCTACCACAACGCCACCCAGGCATATTCGAGGCGGACTTACTCATTTGTTCTGTTTTACTCTCTCAAGGCAGCGCTTCACTCTGCTGTCTACCA
>JAADJE010000012.1:0-24831 GCA_013150915.1 Gammaproteobacteria bacterium | reverse complement strand
ACTCATTTGTTCTATTTTACTCTCTCAAGGCAGCGCTTCACTCTGCTGTCTACCACAACGCCACCCGGGCAATTTAGAGGCAGCGGCATTCTACACCGCCCTGCCCTGTTGATGAAATAGTTTTACTGCCGCACACAAAGACTAAAAACCTGATGAGTTGTGATTTTACCTTGTATTTTCCCCAATATTCTCGGGTTAGCGTCTTATCCAGGTGTTTCAGGAAGTTACTTGTCCGGTTTACGCATAAGGCATCATTTGCCGGCAGTGCAATTCAAATTAGCTCGCCGGTCAACCCACTGAACGCTGAGATAAAACCAGCTCTGGAATGATTGTTGACGGTGTGCAGACAGACCGCCGGATAATTGGCCATCATGCCGTCAATATTGTCATCAGCCGCCAGGTTAATCCTGCATGGAACTGCCTGATTCCTGAATAACGTCTCCGACTTCGTTCATTTTCTTGCCTGTGTATTCAACGACCTTGCCAGTGGTATCTTTAGTGGCATCCCACGCTTCACCACTGACTCTGGCCGCATCGTGAGCGATCTCTTTACTTTTATCCGCCACGTGGCGTGCCGCTTTTTTTGTTGCAAGCGCCGCATCATGAGCGACTTCTTTTCCTGCATCGTAAGCAGCACCCGCTGCTTTTTTACCGGCATCATAAACCTCGCCTGCGGCCTCCTTTACTTTGTCCATCGAATCATCCTCTGTGCTTTTGTCATTCGCCAATGACACCGATGAGAATGTGAGAAATAGCAGAAAAAATATGTGATAAGAAATTGATTTCATAAGGGCACCTCTATTAAAAAAACTATATTGATTCAAGAATCCTCTTTCTTTGCTCAGTATATTCCTTTGAGCTGATGACGCCACGATCGCGCAGGTCTTTCAACCGGGATAGACGTTTTTCTATCCCGTCATCAACACTCCGGACCTTTGCAGCAGGACGAAGTTCCCCCGGTGCGACCTTTTGTGCAGTCGACGGTTGCATAAGCCGGTTTTGTTTCACGGGCATGTCTGCCACCGGAGCCTTCTGCACTGCCCCTGGCTTGCATGTCAGGCTTTTCCTGATATCTTTCGATAGAACCAGGTCATTGACCTCTAAACTGATTCCCTCGCAACCTTCTTTCTGTATTTCCAGTTTTCCTTTCACCCTGTAACTCCTCCCGTACCAACGGGGAGGGAAAACATCATCCTGTTTGATATTCATGGGTGTCTTACCAATGTTCTTTCCATCAGCAAGAATGTCAGCACCCTGTGGATCAGAATCAATGGTAATGCCTTTTCTGCCACTACCACAGCCCTGTAATAACAGTAGCGAGGAGGACAGCACGCCAATAATAATAAGCTTGCGCTGGTATCCGGGAATGTTGAATTTCACTTTTTCCTTCTCCTCTGAATGGTGATGATCCTTATTACGTAAATGTACCCTATTTTTCCAGTAAACGCGGCATTATCTCTACCAGATTGCAAGGACGGGTACGGTAATCCAGTTGTATAGATAGCAGGTGCTTCCAGGCATCTTTACAGGCCCCCGTTGACCCCGGCAGACAGAAAATAAATGTTCCGTTAGCCGTACCGGCCACGGTACGTGACTGCATAGTCGAAGCCCCGATAAAATCATATGAAATGACGCGAAACATCTCACCGAACCCTTCAATCACTTTATCCAGCAGTGGTGTGACCGCCTCCGGTGTGCCATCACGTCCCGTCAAACCCGTCCCGCCTGTCGAGATAATCACCTGAATATCCTCATCAACTATCCAGCGCGAAATGTCCGCACGTATACGGTACATATCGTCAGGTACAATCACCTTATCAATCAGCTTATGCCCGGCCTCTACCAGCATTTTAACCAGGGTAGCGCCCGATTTATCGGTTTCGTCATTACGGCTGTCTGAAACCGTCATGATGGCGATATTCAGCGGAATAAATTGTCTTTCTTTTGTCATTGCGAAGCTTCCCCTAGTCTGTCACAGTATTTCTATGGGTATCCATTTGAAGAGGATGCCAGAATAATCGGCATAAAACCTTGTCACAAATCAAATCTCTATCTACCCGTCCGTTCCATGATTATTACAAAATGAAGACACAAATACACAAGCCTGATAAAACAAATATCACGGCAGTTATTGTGGCCGGTGGTCAGGGTTCACGTATGGGCGGGCAGGATAAAGGGCTCATCAATCTACATGGGAAAACCCTGATCGAGCAGATCATCGAGCAAATTTCACCACAGCTTGATCGGGTTATTATCAATGCCAACCGTAACCGGAAACAATATCAGCGGTTTGGACTCCCTGTCATAAAAGACAAACTACCCGGTTTTCAGGGGCCACTTGCCGGCATTCTGACGGCTCTGAATACAGTCGATACAGAGTTTATCATTACTCTGCCCTGTGATGGACCTCGATTAGCTGCGGATTATGTTACCCGCCTGTCTACAGCACTGATTGAAAACCACGCAGAAATTGCTGTTGCCCACGATGGATTTCGTATGCAGCAGATGTATGCGTTGATACCAGGCTCGCTAGCAGCCGATCTCACGGCCTTCCTGAAACAGAAAAAACATGCCCTCAGGCACTGGCTTGCACGGCATACCGTTGCCATGGCAGATTTTTCTGATTACCCCGGGATGTTCTTGAATATAAACACCAATGAAGACCTGGTGTGCCTGCAACAGGACTCACAGAATGACAAAAAACATTAAAAGACCTCCGCTACTCGGTTTCTGCGCCTGGAGTGGCACCGGCAAAACCACCCTGCTGACAAAATTGATCCCCCTTTTATCTGCAAGCGGCCTACAGGTCGGCGTCATCAAACATGCCCACCATCGCTTCGATATTGATCAGCCGGGTAAGGACAGTTATGTACTGCGTGAGGCGGGGGCAAAACAGATACTGGTTACCTCACGCCAGCGCATGGCCTGGATACGTGAAATAGGTGAACAACAGAAAGAACCATCACTGGCGGATGCGCGGAATGCCCTCGACCTTGAGAAACTGGATCTGATACTGGTGGAAGGCTTCAAACATGAACACTTCCCCAAGATTGAACTACATAGGCCAGGACTGGGAAAACCATTATTGTTTCCTGATGATAATGATATTTTTGCTCTTGCCAGTGATCGTCCGATTGAATCTGGCATCAGTATTCACGATGGCCTTAGTCTGCTGGACTTAAATCAGCCCGAAGAAATTGCCCGCTTTGTTATTGAGCATATAACGATGAAATAATTGAGTACTGACCATTGATTCGACACCTGGAATGATTCCACATTCAGATAATATTTCTACTTTTTTATAGAGATGAATGATTTCTAGAGGGATGTGCCCGGTGGAATACCGCAATTCAAGTAATGCGCAGCAAAGGAGTATGCCATTGGCGCCGACGTAAGGCGGCTTAAACCCGAGAGTGATACGCACAGCCTACACCGATCGTCTTGGTGTGAAGGCCACGCGTTCGAAAAATGGATGCTACGTGAACAAAAACGTGAACCTCTCATGTGCACAATTTATCTACTGAGATCTATGTGGAAATTGAAGCCGGCCGTACTCGACAAAACCGGCTCGCTTGATTACTGGCAGGCTGGAAAAAGTGTTACTGGTATCAATACCATCGAGCCAACGGGAATCATTATTGAACGATTTTCTGGTGCTATAACACAACATCAGCTTGCCGATCGTAAAAAAGAACAGGGAGGCTAAACGAGAATACATGGATTCATATCATCAGTGTAATTCTCAAACTGACAGTACTGGGCTAATTTTTTTCGCCGCTTAAATGACTGGAAAAAGATACGTTCAAAAGATACACTTCGCGATCTTATTCATTCTCCTCGCAGGCAAAGCATTACATGAAGAATTCTGATCGGCCCTCTAACTCTAAACGACGTTTCCTTATAGCCACCTCAGCCGCACTCGGTGTTGGAGTACTGGGGGGCGTTACAGGCTCACTATTCTGGGCCAGCAATAGCACAAGATTCTTAATGTATATCAAGGGACAACAAACTGCTGCCCTGGGCAGGATGTCTCGCAGTGTATTGCCGCTGGAAGGTCATAAACTGAATGTATCGTTCGGCGATTCCATACAACGGCTGGTAGAAGCCGGTGTTATTTCCCCCGAAAAATTCAAGTTTGTGTACGCCAAACGGGGAGGCCTTCCTACATGGGTCGAGAAATTATTCACTCAGCCTTCATCCGAACCCATCACGATGAGTTTTCAGACGGCACCCTACCTGCTCAATCTCCTGTGGCCACTCGGAATGGCAACAAAAACCCAGTTTAATGAAAAAAGTAGAATCAAAGGCCCGAATGTCGGTCGTTATGCGAGCACGGGCGGATGGGTTCTGGGTAAAGCACGCAGCGGTGGCGCTTACTTCAACACGGTCTCTGCTATAGACCTCACTGCCGAGCAGGAAGCCAGGGTTCTCGAAGTGGCAAAAAACAGTTACCGTCCATGCTGTAATAACGACACCTTTTTCCAGGACTGCAACCATGGTTCTGCACTGCTCGGACTCTATGAGCTTGCGGCCTCTCAGGGAGCCAGTGTCGATGAACTTTATGATATTGGCCGGAATGCCAACAGCTTCTGGTATGCCAGTGAATATATCGAAATGGCCTATTTTTTCCGAAAATTAAAGAATAAACCATGGAATCAGGTTGCGTCCAGAACGATCCTGGACAAAAACCACTCATCCATCGCAGGGTGGCAGAAGAATGTACATAAACCGATGGTTCAGGCCGGTCTACTGCCAAACACACAACTTGGCGGGGCCAGTAATTGCGGAGTATAAGACACCTTAGTTAGCCATTTAGTAACCCATTGATTTTCCGAGCACACCAGTGGGTTTACATTCACCCCCCTTCATCGCCTCAGACACCAACTGCTGTGCCAGTTCGGGTTGCCAAATAAAATACTGGTAGCCCCACGAGATCGAGGCCTTTTGCACAATGCATTCGCAAAGATCAACTACGGATGGCTTTATTTTATCTTCGGGGAAGACTGCATCAGTTTTTCCCTCCTTATCGGCCCTGGCCTGGAAGGCACTTTTTGCAGGGTCCAAAATACCTAAAACGCAGTTATCGGTCATTTCTTTCTTATTGTCGTTATTCCAATCTGGTGTTTCCGCGTTGATATTTCCTATGACAAAAGCAGATAAAACCATGAACACGAGTCGTATTTTCATTTTAATAGGACAAATTTGGGTGACTAACATCACGAATCACAGGATGCCCAAAGAGGCACGGCACTTTTTGCAGGAGAGCACAGTATTATTTGGGTTCAATTCGATAAGCAGTATGACAGGCAACGCAGCGATTCATTGCTACACCAATGCTGGATAATATGTCTTTCGTTGAAGCACCTTTTCCCGCAGCGTCGGCTATCTTGTCAAAAGCCAGGTGAAGCGGCATACCTATTTGCATAAATCCATCCGGAACCGTACTCATCAAATCCGGAGGTATATTGGCCATACTTTGCATACCCAGAGGCCGTAGCGCAGATGCAGCGCCTTTCATATCATCTTTGGACAAGGCCGTTATTGCCTGTTGAAGGCCACTCACATTTTGCCGCATCTCATGAAGAATAAAAGTACGGTTCACATCATCAAGAACAATCGCTTCGCGATTATCTTTTTCAGCCCACGAACTGTTTGAAAATACCGTCAAAATAACGGTAATTCCGATCACCATACTGTGTACGGTCAATTTTAATGGTGTATTCCTCATATATCCTCGCAAACGCGTTGTTATGTTTTATCGGCAGGTGAGTGTAAATTCAATTATTGGATTAGTAAATCTTAAATCAAGCATTTTCCCTTTCCCTGTAAGTGTATTTCCGGGTACGTCTAAATTGATATTCTGGCCTTTTACGGTGTTATTCACAATGAAGGATTTGCCATCATCACAGATCTCAAGCGCCAAAAAAGGCCCTTCCCCAGAACGACCTGCTTGTCACAAACTGCAATATTGTCCCCGTTCGTGTCTTTCGCTTCGTTATCTCCAGAGTCATCCTATACCTTACTTAAAAGACTCTGTCTCAATTAACGCCGGAATAACTTTTCCGTTCATTAAAACAACATAAACCTGATACTTAGGTTTCTCCTTACTGTCGATTCTCATCTTGATTAGATAGTGCCAATAATTTTTATGGTGTACTATCTCTCTTAATTCAATTTCTTTAACTGTCTCAGCAATTAAATTATAACTGCCCGCTTTATGTTGATTTTGAATAGCTAGAATTGCCTTTCTAATAGACAAAGGTGGTGCTTCTGTTCGTGGGTCCCACAAAGGATAATTCTCAATATCGGATTCGTTTATAAATGCAACAAGTTTGATATCATCAAATTGTTCAATTATTTCTATTGATGGTTGAAACGATTGTGCGTTCCCAGCGATAATTGTTAACAGCAACAATAGCCATCTGTAATTCATGTGATATTTCTCCAATTAAAGGTCAAGGGGTCATGTCAAGGGGTCAGGTCTTTCATTATGAGTAATACTGCCCATTAATTATTCGACTGATACTTGTGTAATGTAGCCCAAAATATGTAGCAAGTGCCTTCATAGTATAACCACCACTTTCGTAAGCCGCTCGTATTGCTCGATCCTTCTCTGTAAATTGTCCAGAGTAATAATCTAAAGATTTAGGTATAGAACGCCTCTGACTCATAGGTATCTCACTAATATCAATATCTTTATCAATTCTTCTTTGTATGTTCTCGATGTATTCTTCATCTGCAATATATATCTGGTTTTTAAGTTTCTCCCAGATAGGAGGCTGGTTTTTCCCTTCGGAAATAAATCGACGATAACGATAAATAGCTGCGGCTTTACGCCTGGAAAAATGAGTAATGATCGTCAGAGTGTTGAGCCATTCGGGCGGACTGGCCTGTCCCGCCGTGGCTCGATAACTGCTCCAGGGCCAATCTTTAGCCGAGCGAACCATGCTAGCTCGAACTGGATTCAGGACAATATAACGCGCGACCTCAAGTAAATAAGTCTCTTTTTGTACGATAATGGCTTTGTAGCGCCCTTGATAAACATGGCCTACACTTTTATGCGTTCGGTTGAAATGCTGGGTGTACACCCCATTCAACTGACGCATCCCTTTTGATAGATTACCGTCGGGCGTCTCAATTAATAAATGATAATGGTTGCCCATTAGGCAGTATGCATGAATAATCCAGTTAAACCGTCCACATACTTTATCCAGGATATCAAGATAAGCCAATCTGTCATCATCCGTGAGATAGATATCTTCTCGTCTATCCCCTCTGGATGTAACGTGATAGAGCGCTCCTGGAAATTCCAGTCGTAGTGGCCTTGCCATCGGAGTAGATTAACATGTCATTATGAACAATGAAAGACCTGACCCCATTTACTTTCATTTACTCTCTATTGCGGCTAGTTTAAAGTAGAGTCACTACTACCATTATATTTACCAACAAAAAATACACAGAGGAGGAAATATGGCCAACGGTGAACGCGCAATCCAGTTTGCCATAAGAGAGGATAATCGCGAACACCAATTCAAGCAAGTTTGGGTAGAGGAACTGGACGATGTCTTTTCTGATGTCGCCCGCTATTACGACCGTGCCAATCATGTGGCCAGCCTTGGTCTCTGGAACTATTTTCGCAAGCGTTTTCTCTCCACTATAGACGTACAAAGTGGGCAGAGGGTATTGGATGTCTGTGCCGGCACCAACGCCATTGGTATCGCACTTCTGAAAAAACAGCCAAATCTGGAGATCCACGCGATGGATCGCAGCAAAGCCATGCAGGAGGTGGGATATAAATTGGCTTGTAAGCTTGGCATGCATATCGATAGTACCATCGGTGATGTCCATACCCTGCCCTTCCCTGACAATCATTTCGATGTGGTCACCCTGCAGTATGCCTCGCGACATTTACGCATCATGGATGTCTGCCGTGAAATCAAGCGGGTGCTGAAACCGGGCGGGCACTTCTATCACTGCGATATGCTGCGCCCGGCTAACAAATTCGTGGAGTGGAGCTACTATGCCTACCTGCGTTTTTGTCTGAACTTTACCTCTCTTCTATTTCGAAGCTCAGCCTCGACTCGTGGCTGCAAGGAATATTTTATTAATGCCCTGCGTATGTTTTATTCCGCGGATGAGTTCTCAGACTTGCTTCGTGATGTGGGCTTTGAGGAGGTTTCAAGCCAGACTCTGTTAGGCGGCATGATAGGCTATCACACGGCGATGAAGCCTCTCAGTACCTAGCCCCCGGGCAGCAAGCGTGAACAGGGTCAACGTACTTTGTACCATGAACCGCGTTATGATGGAGACCTTCAGCCAGCACACCATAGAAGGCCTCAAAGCTTACACCCTGTTCAGACTGGCATTGCCTACCTTTCAGTCTTTTCTGAATATCAATGTCGGCAAGGAAGTGGAGAAAGACCGGATGGTCATCACCCGAGCAGCCAGGGTACATCAATCCGGACTAAAGCCTGACTCGACCCATGTGGCGGCCCTGTTGCAGGAAGCACGGAAAATCGATCAAGCCTTTTTACGTAAAGCGTCCGTGTTTCCTATCGATATCCGGATTCAGTATCAGGACATTGAACGCTATCGACAACAGCGTATCAAACTGCTGCTAGAAACAAGTTACCGTATCCTTACCCAGTGGCAAAATGTAAGTTCATTTCGTGTCGCAGTGAATGCGCTTTATAATGAGGCACAGTTCCGGGATCTCCTGCATGACATACTCAGGCTCTATGCTATGGAAACCCGTATGTTAAGCCGCTCGATACGAATCCCCCACCTGCTCACCCTGGCCCGTGATTCTATCACGCAGACCATTGGCAACATTATGGAACAGGAGGCAGAAATACTGTCCAAATCACTGGCACACACGGTCTATCGACGAAGCAGCTAAATGGAGTATGAGCGCCTTTACAACGGCAGTCGCCATGTATGTTATCCAGGAACATGTCAATATACGCTTGAAGAATATCAGGCAAGAAATCGGGAATGCGGTGTGGAAAAAGGAAGCAAAAGGCTGGATATTGACCTGTGTGTAGAGTACATGTTCTAGCATGTCACCAATCAATTTGTGGTTTATTGACCCGGAGAGTAGTGGCCAGTGCAAAAATGGGAATATGACAGCTCGAAATACTCCAGAGAAATACCGCTCACGAATCCAGAGACGGTATCTGCCGGACGACCGCCTTCATCGATGACCAATAATAACCCTCCCCCAAACGACAACATGATCAGGCCCACAAAAGATAAAGAACGGTGTCGCTATATTAAGGACAGGTTGATTAAGGACGGCGTCTACATTAACTGGAATATATCCCCAGAACCTTTCCTTATGGATAAAAAAGAACTCGCTTTTATCGAGTCTCTTGGTAGTTGCTTTTATTTGTTCTACGGCGCCTCAAACAAGCTCTATTATGAAAGCATACAGGGAAGGCAGCCAGGATGGATTGCCGAGTATCTGGATCAGGGAAAACCTCAGTCCCTTATAGACTATGCCCGTATGAACAGGATGAAAGACCTGCTTCCTGGCATCATACGGCCTGACATTATACTGACCAAAGACGGGATGGTGGCGACCGAATTAGATTCTGTCCCCGGCGGCCTGGGTATCACCGGAAGCCTCAGCAGGGCCTATTCATCCACCCCGTTGATGGAAGGCGATAATAAGCTCGTCGGTAAGGGAGAGGGGATGATAGAGGGCTTCCTGAACATGCTTACGTCTAGCACCCAGAGGCCTGATCCAGTCATCGCTATTGTGGTCTCCGAGGAATCCAGGGATTACCGGTCTGAGATGGCGTGGTTGGCAGGAACCCTGCGGGAAACTGGTGTCAATGTATCTACCATTAAACCCGAGGATATTATATTTACGGAGGAAGGCTTATACCTCAAGTCAGGGGAGAGCCGATGCAAGATCGACGTCCTCTATAGATTCTTTGAGTTGTTCGATCTGAAGAATATCCCGAAAGCCGAACTGATTATGTATAGCGCCAAAAAGGATCAGGTGTCTGTAACCCCCCCCCTTAAACCCTTTCTCGAGGAGAAAATGCTGTATGCCCTGTTTCATCATCCCGTACTCAGGGAATACTTGATGACTGCATTAGGGGAAAAGGTGTTTTCTGTACTGCATAAGATTTTACCTCTTACATGGATACTCGACCCAGCAGAATTACCTCCTTATGGAATAATTCCGGGACTTAAAGTCGGTAACCAACCTGTAGCCTGCTGGGCAGAATTGAAACAGGCCACACAAAGCGAAAGGAAGGGGTTTGTTATAAAACCCTCCGGGTTCTCAGAACTGGCGTGGGGGAGTCGAGGTGTTGTGGTCGGGCATGATGTATCAAAAAAAGAATGGGGAGGTGTCATAGACAGGACGCTCGAGGATTTTTATAGAACCCCGCATATTCTCCAGAAATACCATAAGGGACGACATGTCGAGGTCAACTATATAGACCGGTCCACAGGTGATATAAGAACAATGAAGGGACGGGTACGTCTCTGTCCATACTATTTTGTGTCTGGAGAGGATGTAAAGTTGGCGGGCATACTGGCGACTATCTGCCCCCTTGATAAGAAGCTTATACACGGAATGACGGATTCGGTAATGACCGTCGTCGCGAGCAGCTGAACGGTTAAATAACGGTATAGGACTATGGAACGCTGGCAACATATATTAAAAAAGAGTCTTATAAAGGCCGATCAAATCTCGACGGAATTTGATCTTGAGAGTGAGAAGATTGATAGAGTCATCGCAGAATATCCGGCAAGGATAAACCCCCACTTTATGGCACTCATACAGAAAAAACATGACCCTATATACAAACAGGTCGTACCCGATGAACGTGAGATTCTTGATGATGTAGGTGTGGATGACCCCCTCAATGAAGAAGGCGATAGCCCTGTACCGTCCATTGTGCACCGCTATAAAGACAGGGCGCTACTGATGGTGACAAACCAGTGTGCAATCTATTGCAGGTTCTGCACAAGAAAGCGGCTCGCAGGAAAGAGGCCAATATCAAAGAAGATGGTTCACAGGGGGATAGATTACATCAGAGATCATAAAGAGATTAAAGATGTAATACTCTCGGGTGGAGACCCATTAATACTAAAAAATAAAGTGCTTGAAGAAATATTGGAAAGGGTTCGGGACATACCGCATATCGAGATAATTAGAATCGGAACCCGTATACCAAACGCCCTCCCACAACGGATAACAAAGAATCTCTGCAGGATGCTCAAAAAATATCACCCCCTCTATATGAACATAAACTTTATTCATCCACGGGAAATAACCGGGGAGGTAACGGCTGCCTGCAACAGGCTGGCTGACGCGGGTATTCCACTGGGTAGCCAGACAGTCCTCCTAAAGGGGATTAATGACGACCTGGAGACGATCAAAGAGCTGATGCAAAAACTCATTGCCATCAGGGTAAAGCCGTATTATCTGTATCAGGCCGATTTGACACGTGGCACCGAACACATGCGAACAAGCGTTGAATGTGGTCTGGATATACTCAGAGGGCTGCAGGGGCAGATATCAGGGTTTGCTATACCGAAGTTTATTGTTGATCTTCCAGGTGGTGGCGGCAAGGTTGCGCTGCTCCCTTCGGACACGGTTATCGAGCTGAATGAAAGAGAGCTAATAGTAAAGAATTATGAGAACAAGATTTACCGCTACCCCCAGGTTACCTCTGAAAAACTTACTTACGAGGAATCTCTCAATCTTACCCCACAAAACGGGCGGTCGATCAGGTAACATGGCTGTATTGTTCATATCCAGTAGAGCATCCAGTCTCACACAGCCGATCCTGTTGACCGCCTGCATTTTTAATCAAACACCTACACAGGCACACCTATCTGGAAACCGGGATGGGGAGTCGGGGAAATGACTGAGATATTCCTCTGGCTGTCCATCACCTTTTATGGTGCAGGCTTCATCAGCCATGTTCTCACTCGAAAGGGATCCCGTCGCGTATTGCAGCGTGTATCCACATACATACTGATACTTGCCCTGGCTTTCCTCACCATTGTCCTGGCCCTGAGGATAATGGAAACAGGCCATGCCCCCATGGCCGGGCGATTCGAGACCCTGCTCTTTTTCAGCTGGTCAATCGCTGTATTGAATACAATACTTCTGTTTCGTTACAGGCTCAGGACAACGGACACGCTGACCATTCCTGTCATCTTTCTCGCACTCCTTCTTGCCGCCTTCTCTGATTCAAGTGTGTATCGACTGCCTCTTGTCCTCAAGACAGGGTGGTTCGAGATCCACGTGGTGACTTCCTTCTTTGCCTATGCGCTCTTCACCCTCGCGGCGGCAGGCGGGGCGTTATATCTCCTCAAGGAAAAGACGGCGTCAGACACCGAACTCGGGATCTATCAAAACATTACTTACCGGTCGATTCTGTGGGGATTTACATTCTTCTCAGGCTCCATGCTGCTTGGTGCAATCTGGGGCTATCTTGCATGGGGCAGTTACTGGCTCTGGGAATCAAAGAGTGCGGCGTCACTGCTACTTTGGTTCTATTACGTAGGTGTCCTACACACGCGTATGCTTAAGGGGTGGCGGGGAAAAACAGTGTCTGCAATGGCCATAATCGGCTTTGCCCTGGTGATGTTTACCTATCTTGGGGTTAGCATCTTTCTAAAAAGCTCTCACGGGATGTAAGGCGTGATGAAAAGTATCTGGAAATTCTTCACCTCCACCCGCCTGGCGGTTGTATTGTCCCTTCTCATCACCATCGATGTCCTGACGGGAACCCTTCTGCTTTCCAGTTCCCCAAAAGCCCTTGGAATGATAGATCTGGAAATATTCTTTTACTGGCTTTTTGGCATGGGCCTGAACAATCTCGCCGCTTCATGGTGGATATTTCTCCTCCTTGCCCTGCTGCTTCTTTTTGCTTTGAATACTATTGTCTGTACCATAGACTCGATCGCCTTTATATTAAGGTCTCACCGGGAAACGGCCAGGACCAGGGCTAAGGCCAGAAGAATACTTTCCCAAGCCATCCATCTGGGCTTCATCATCGGTCTTTTGGGGCACCTGATATCCAGTACCTTCGGGTACCGGACAGTGGATAACCGTATTTTCGAGGGCAGCAGCATCCCCGTGCCACAAAGCAATGAACTATCGCTACGACTGAACAAGCTGGACGTTGAGTTTAGTAAAAATGACGGCATGCTAAGGATGGATGCCGACCTCAGCCTCTTGCAGGACAATAAAATCCTCAAGGACAAGGTGGTAAGACTAAATGAACCTCTTTTGTATCGGGGTAACGCGGTCTATATCACCCACCACGGGGAGGCACCCGAAAGTATGGGGTTTAAACTTTCAGACAATGGGGTCCAGGAGATAATCAAGATTAAGCTTCATGAAAGAAGTGCTACAAGCAAGAAGGGGTATACGCTCAAACTGGAGCAACTCATTCCAGATTTCGCCAGAGACAGCGAGGGAAAAGCGTATTCGGCCTCGAAACAATTCCGAAACCCTGCACTGGAAGTAAAGGTATACAAGGGAGAACAATTCCTGGTGTCCGGCTGGTTTTTGCTGAAATCCCCGAGCGAGACATCCCTTGCTTTCAACGGACTCAAGCTTGTTTTCTCCGGACTCGCTTACAGGCCATACGCCATTCTGACTATCAATAAAGACCCGGGCACCCTAATTGTCCTCTCTGGTGCGTTGATTTTTATAATTTCCTTAATCGGACTCCTGTTTATAAAAGGCGAAGGAATGGAACTTGTGAGGAAGCCAACATAAGGCTCAAGGGAGCACAAACTATCCAGTAATCGTAGTGGCTTCGCCATCAGGGAAGGCTAACTTATCGTTACGAATGATGAAAGACCTGACCCCACAGGTCCTCCAGATCATGAGGTGCCGGGGGACGCTTGGCGAGGGTTACGAAGGCCCGCACCTGGGCGAGCATCAGCACCGCTTCCCAACGGGTAAGCGGCAGGCCCAAATCAGAATAAGCTTGCATGACAGCCCGGGTGCCGGAGTGTTTTCCTAATACGAGTCGATGTTGCCGGCCCAGTTGTGCCGGGTTCACGCCCTGGTAGTTCAAGGGGTCTTTGAGCAAACCGTCCACGTGGAGTCCCGCTTCGTGAGTAAACGCCCCCTCGCCCACCAAACTCTTCTGCCACGACAATGGCCGTCCAGCCGCAGTTTCAACCCGGTGCGACAACGCCAGATAATCATGCAGATCAATATCGACCTCAAAACCGTAAAGTTGTTGCAGACCCAACACCACCTCTTCCAGTGGTGCGTTGCCGGCCCGTTCGCCCAGACCGTTGACGGTGGTATTCAGGTGCGTTGCGCCGGCCAGGGCCGCTGCCAGGCTATTGGCAGTGGCCAGACCCAGGTCGTCGTGGGCGTGCATTTCAATCTCCAGATCAACGGCGGCCCGCAGGCGGCGTACGCGCGCCAGCACCCCAAACGGTTCCATGATCCCGACGGTATCGGCAAAGCGGAAGCGCCGCGCCCCACTCGCCTGTGCGGCTTCGGCTACGCGTAATAGAAACTCGGGATCCGCGCGCGAGGCGTCCTCCCCTCCAACACATACCTCAAGACCCAGGTCCAACGCCTGCGGAACATGTCGGGCAATCGCATCCAACACCCAGCCACGATCTTTCCCCAGCTTGTTGTGGATCTGCTGGTCGGATATCGGAATGGACAGGTCCACCATCTGCACACCGAGATGACGGCAGGCGATTAAATCGTCGGGGCACATTCTACTCCACACCAGCAGTCGCGCATTAACACCTGAATTGACCACGGCACGTATACTTTCGCACTCTTCCTCACCCATGGCGGGGACACCGATCTCAAGTTCCGGCACCCCCAGAGCATCCAGGCGGCTGGCGATATCCAGCTTTTCATCCACGCTGAACGCCACCCCCGCCGATTGTTCCCCGTCGCGCAAGGTGGTGTCATCGATTACGACGGTATGGTTAGCTCTGGACATGTTCACTTACCGGGGCTCATCTTCTCTACATACCCGCCGCCCCAGGGTACTTGCCAATGATTTCGAGAGCCACGGAAAGTAGCTTGTCGGCCTCGTCCTTCATCTTCGACAGGCTCGGGAAACCGAAACGGTGTACATTGCCCAGGGTCTTGTCCATCACCACCAACTTGCCCGTGGTGATGACGGCGCGGCCGGAGCCTTCATGAATGGGGGCAACCATGAGGACGGCCCTCAGACCGCATTCCTTCTCAATCAGTGAAGCGATGGCGTTATAGAACGCCTTCACCCGCAACACGATGATCTCATCGGGATCGTCGGTTGCGGAGACATCCTGCTTTCGCTCCCCGGTCAATACAAAGGGGGCGAGGATACGGATCACCGGCCACTCATCATAGCTGCCGCAGGTGTCAAGCGTCCGCATCTGCTTTACAATTTCTTTCATAAATTCCGATTCCAATATTGGATCGTCTTCGGCAACTGCCACTGCGACTTCAGTCATTGCGTGTTCTCCTTATTAAAAATAAAAGCCTCAAGAAACCGATCACGAATCACGGAGCTCATTCCTCCCACCCTTCCGCCTCCATCGCGTCAAAGCGTTTTGATTGCGACTCCTGCTGGTGGGCCGTGGCCTTTGTCAACCAGGTTGATGCACCTGTAAGCAGCATACCCTGAACGGACTCAATCAGATCGGCGATGGCGGTGCCTGAGACGACCTTGACCGGCTGGATGCTGTGCGCCAATAACTGGCGGATAGCGGATGATCCGACCGCCTGACAATAGACCGCGGCGCAACCTTCCAACATGGCGATCTTGGCAACCAGCTTGTCCTCATGACCGTCTTGTTCCACTCTGTCGAACTGGGCCGCTTCGAGGAAGCTGGCATGCTCTATGTCCACCGCATAGATAGCGAACACCCGCGCCGAACCGAAATGCTGGTTCACATGTTTCATGTCCGTGGTGGCAAATGCCAGTTTCAATGCCTTATTCCCTGTATTCGTACTGGTATCGCTGTTAACCATTCTCAGACACCGCTGCAATCCCATCGCTGAATACCTCCTGGCGTTTCTGTGCGTAAATAGACCGGTAGGGTTTTATCTCGTGGCGGTTGTTGGCGAGCAGGATATCGGCCAGGTCGAACAGCGCCTGGCGTATCCCGCGGTATCCGATCCAGTTGCGCTGGTAACCGCCTACCCGATCGTACTGCGGAAAACCGGCGCGCAACAGCGGCAGCCCCAGGCGCTCCGCCGACACCGCGGCATGGGAATTGCCAATCAGCAATTCCACATTCTGGTCCTTCGCCATCTGTTCCAGGTCTTCCAGGTCGCCGATCATTACCTCTGTCACCGGGATACGTTCCAGTACCGGTGCACGACTCGACGCCACCGCCGCCACCACCTCGGCCCCCATGCCGTTTAAAAATTGACCGAAGGCATTTAGCAGGTCCGGGTCCGCAGCAATGGCGAAACGCGCCTGACCCAACATGAAATGGGTATCCAACATGGCGTCCTGGAGTTGGGCGCGCTGGCGTTGCAAACATTCCGGTACCGGGTTGCCGCTGATTGCCGCCAGTGTCACGAGTAATTCGTCAACGGTCTCCAGCCCCATCAAATGGTCGAAGCGGTGCTCCGGCACGCCGGTGCGCTGCCTTAGAATATCCGCAGCCTTGGCCAGCGAGGGCCCTATGACCAGGCTCGCGGCGGCGTCTCCCAGGGTGGCAAACTCCGATACTGGCGTACCGCCCACGGTGATGGGACTGAACTCCAACTCCGTGAGACGACCGTCGAGGGAATCCGACAGATCGGGGATAAGCACGGGGCGCAACCCAAAACCCTCGATGATTTCTTTGAGCACTTCCACATCGCCGGGCGTCAAATGGGAACTCGCCAGTACATTGACCTGTCGCTGTTGCCGCCCGGGTTGGGTGCCGGCCTCTTCGGCCTGGGGTACCAGTTCCTCGATCAGGGCACATACGGCAGCGGCAAAGCCCGATTCCAGGCAGCCGCTGAAGTCGGGGGTGCTGACGGGCACGACCTTTACGGAGGAGAATTGAGGATAGCGCTGGCGAAACGCCTTCACCACCGGTTTCATATCGATACCCTGGATCTCCGAGAGCCCCGTCGTCGGCACACCGATCAGCGCCGGTTCGGCCTTTTCGCAGAGGGTCTTCAACCCTTCGACGATATTGTCTTCAGCACCCATTATTGTGCTCACCTGGTCCATGGCGGTGGTCTGTATCGGGATAGGCTCGCGGAAGTGGCGCACGAAGAATACCTTGGCAAAGGCGGCGCAACCCTGGGAGCCATGCAACATGGGGATGGCGCGGTTGATCCCCAGAAAGGCCAGCGACGCACCCATTGCCTGGTTGGACTTTAAAGGACTGACGGACAGGGCCTTGTTGCGTTTGATAATCTTGGCCATGTCAGCCTCCGCCGGCCACTGCCCGGCCCACCCTGGAAGATACGGTCCATGGGGCCGGCCTGCGCACTGCATCCCACACCGGGCTTTCCAGGGTGAGTGTGAGTTGACGCGCCAGTTCCAGCATGCCCTGATACCCGGCATAACCGAATTCACGTTCCTGGTTGATGTCCAGGAACGGCAGGCGCGCCTTCAGCGCCGTGTACATGTTGCGCCCGCCGGCGATGAGGATGTCGGCGCGGTATTCGCGGGCGATCTCCAGCAACGCCTTGGGGCTGCCGTCTTCGATCATCCTGGCGTCCTCGCCCATGAGTTCGCGGATGCGCGCCTTGTCCTCCTCGGTGGATTTTCGGGTACCGGTGGCCACCACGTCTATGCCGAGGTCCTGCAGCGCCGAGACCACCGACCACGACTTCACGCCACCCGTATAAAGCAGCGCCCATTTGTCCTGTAAACGTTCACGCCAGGGTTCGAGCCTGGCATGGATAAGCGCCTCCTCCCGGGCGATGAGGGCCTCGGTGCGTACGGTCAGATTCCCATCGCCGATGAGGCGCGCGAACTCGCGCAGGGCGTGGGAGGTTTCGGCGATACCGTAGAAGCTGCCCTCGAACCAGGGCGTGCCGTATTGTTCCCGGAGCTTGCGCGCCACATTGATCATGGCCTTGGAGCAGACCAGCATGTTCACCTCGGCACGGTGCATGGTCTGCACATCACGATAGCGTGCATCACCAGACAGGGTACACAGTACTCGCAGCCCCAGCTCGTCCAGCAACGGCAGCACGTGCCAGAACTCACCGGCGATGTTGTATTCAGCGATCAAATTGATATCGTACACCTTGATGCCGGGGCGTTGCGCCTCCGGCGGCAGGGGGCCCGGTTCGCGGTGACCCACTACGTACTTCAGCATGGTCTCACCGGCGATGCGGTTGCCCAGGTTCTTGGTACCGTAGAAACCAGCCGCGTCCACCGGCACCACGGGCACGCCCCAGCGCTCTGCAGCCGCCTTGCAAACCGCCTCGATGTCGTCGCCGATCAGCGCCGGTACGCAGGTGTTGTAGACGAACACCGCCGCCGGTTGGTAATCGTCGATGGCCTGCTTGATGGAATGGAACAGGCGCTTCTCGCCGCGACCCATGATGATGTCCTGCTCGGTCAGGTCCGTGGTCATGCCGAGCCGGTACAGGGCGGGCCCGGAGGAGCGCGTGCCGCGGTTGTCCCAGGAACTGCCGGCGCAACCGATGGGACCATGGACGATATGGGCCACATCGGCGATGGGCAACAGGGCGATCTGGGCGCCGTCGAAGGCGCAACCGCCCGCGGCCGCGCCGGGCGTGGGCTGGGCACAACCTGATTTGGACTTCTTGTTGTGGACGCACCCCGGCTCGTCAAACAGCTCAGCAATCTCATCGACCTTCATAGCCCCTCCGGCTGCCTGTAGCGTATGCGTTCTTCCGGAACCGCGCCCATGATCTTGGCCAGCCATGGCGGCGGCGATCCGGCCAGCACCTTTTGCAGTTGTGCCAGCACTTCCTGGGCCTCGCCGCCTTCGAGAAGTTTGATCGGATGGACCCCGACCTTGACCACCTTGGCCGCGGCGGGCCCGCCAATGGACTGTATATAAAGGATATGGCAGTCCTTGATCAAACCAGCGCGGTAGGCGCTTCCGTCATCCGTCTGAGCTGCGTTTTCAGTCACACGCAGATCGATGAGACGAATCTTATCGGCAGAAACCTGATAAATCAGAAACAGGGGACAGGAGCCGAAATGCCCATCCACTTGCTCATCGCCCCGGGATGCACAGGCCACGCGGATGGAGCCGGGCATATCGCCTTCCGCATAGGACCGGGGTTCGGGCAGACCGCGTTGAACTATCTCTCCCATGGCAGATCCCCTCAGGCAGCCTCCAGGGGAAGAATGCAGTTATCAATGGGGCACAGTTCGACGCATTTCGGAGAGTCGTGCTCCCCCTCGCACTCTTTACAGGTCTCGGCATTGATCTCGAACACAATCTTTCCCTCATCGATAGACTCTGTGGGGCATTCCGGCACACAGTCGCCGCAGGAAATACATTCATCAGCAACAATATACATAGCCATGGCTCGTACTCCTTATACAGTAAGTTAACAACATCGGACCCTGCCGCCTCCGCGGACAAGATTCACAAACACCTCTCCCGCAAACAGATCTTTCTTCGACACATAGAACATCAATGCCCCGGTTTCGTTTTGGCGTATCATCACATTTGGCATGGTTCTACCCCTGGCAAGACCTCAACGGATGAGATCGTAGTTATAGTCCGTCACCCCCAGGATCATGGTCTCCTGGTCCAGACGTTCCAGCACCGCGTTCACCAGGGTGGTAAGGATGTACATGGCGCCTTCATAGCCCAGGGTCGTCATGCGGTGCAGGTGATGCCGGTCGAAGATCGGAAAGCCGATGCGCACCAACGGCACCTCGTACTCCTTGCCCTTGGCCAGGGTATCCCGCTGGATGAACTTGCCGTATGAATTACCGATCATAAAATCCGGTTTGTCGGTAAACACCAGCGAGCGCATGTGCCACAGGTCCTTGCCGGCATACACCTTCGCGTTCCGGCCATAGGGTGATTCCTCCAGCATCTTCTCCATGGCCTTGCGCCAGCGCTTCCTGGCGTTGTTGCAAAGTACATGGGTCGGCTCCGCCCCCAGCTCCATCAGGAACCGGCTCATACCCATAACAAAATCGGGATCGCCCCACAGGGCATATTTCTTACCGTGCAACCAGGTATGGGAGTCGGTCATCATATCCACCAGGCGGCCGCGCTCTTTTTCCAGGGACGCCGGAATGGGCTTGCCGGTAAGCGCCGAGACCTGCATCAGGAATTCGTCGGTCCACGCCAGACCCATAGGGATGTTGATTTCGCTCGCCTTGTGGTGCCAGGTATTCTTGACATATTTTTTGGTCTTGTCCGATTGCCAGGGCTGCAATAACAGGGTATCGATGGCATTGGGCGCGTCCTTGATTTCGTCCTGGGTGGTACCGCCGGCGTACATGCGATACTCGCCATCGGCCGGTGTATCCAGCACCTCGGAGGGATCAGAGAGAAGGCTGTGATCCACGCCCATCTCGTTCAACATACGCTTGATGACGCGGAAGTTACCGAGATAGGTCTCGAAGCCCGGCACGATGTTGAGCTTACCGTTACTGCCGGCCTCTTTGTCTTCCATGTGGTTCAGGGTGAAGTAGCGCAGAATCCCCTCCAACATGTTGTCCCAACCGGCGGTGTGGCTGCCGACGAAACTCGGCGTATGCGCAAACGGCGTGGGAAAATCCTCGGGGAGGCTGCCTGCATTCTTGGCGTTGCCGATGAAGCCGTTGAGGTCGTCGCCGATCACCTCTGCCATACAGGTGCTGGATACGGCGATCATATCCGGCTTGTACAAGGCCCTGGCATTTGCCAGCCCGGCGATCATATTCTTCTGGCCGCCGAATACCGCCGCGTCCTCAGTCATGGAATCGGACACGCAGGCAATGGGCTCCTTGAAGTGGCGGTTGAAATAGGTCCGGAAATAGGCCGTGCAACCCTGACTGCCGTGCACATAGGGCAGGGTCTTTTCGAAGCCCAGGGCGCACAGCACCGCTCCCAACGGCTGGCAGGCCTTGGCCGGATCAATGGTCAGGGCCTCGCGCTTGAAGTTCAGTTCCTGGTACTCCTCGGTGGTGGTCCACTTAAAGACCTCATCGATCTTCTCCTGAGGATGACATTCCTCGAACAGCGCCCTCTTTCTGGCGAGGCTCTCCTTGTAGTCGTCATCCCGGAACAAGGGATAACTGGGCTTGATGTCGTCTATATTCTGGCTCATGGTAACTTTCCTGCCGCAGCACGAATTCGTGGACTACGGTTACATTGGGTTAGGGTTTAGCGGCGGCGCATTAAGTACGCATCACTTACTCGCCACCTTGCTGTTGCTCGCGCTTCCAGGGCGCCGTGAGCTGCGACCAGCAGGGGTTGTTCAAGGTCATGTCCATGTCACGGGCAAATATGGCGAAGCCGTCGTAGCCGTGATAGGGCCCCGAGTAATCCCAGGAGTGCATCTGGCGGAACGGAATGCCCATCTTCTGGAACAGATACTTCTCCTTGACTCCGGCGCCGATCAGATCCGGCCGTATGCGCTTGACGAACTCCTCGAATTCATAACCGGTGAGATCGTCGTACAGCAGAGTGGCGTCACCCGCCTCCTTCAGGGTGCGGTCGTAATCGTCGTCGTGGCCGAACTCGTAGCCGGTTCCAACGATCTTCATGCCCAGATCTTCGTAGGCGCCGATGGTGTGACGCGGACGCAGACCACCGACGTATAACATCACCTTCTTGCCTTCCAGGCGCGGGCGGTATTTTTCGATCACCGCCGTGCATTCCGGCCTGTACTTTTCAATCACGCGCTCGGCGCCCTGCTTGATCTTGTCGTCAAAAAATGCGGCGATCCTGCGCAGGCTCTCCTCGATCTTGGTCGGGCCGAAGAAGTTGTATTCTATCCACGGAATGCCGTACTTCTCTTCCATGTGCCGGGAGATGTAGTTCATGGACCGGTAACAGTGCAGCAAGTTGAGTTTGACCTTGGGGGTAAGCTCGATCTCGGACAGGGTGCCGTCACCGGACCACTGGGCGACCACGCGTAATCCCATCTCCTCCAGCAGGGTGCGCGAGGCCCAGGCGTCGCCACCGATGTTGTAATCGCCGAGGATGGCCACGTCATAAGGTGTAACCTCGAAGCTGTTATCATCGTCGCGGGCGCCCAACACCCAATCGCGTATGGAGTCGTTGGCGATGTGATGCCCCAGCGACTGGGACACGCCGCGGAAACCCTCGCAGCGCACGGGCACCACGGTCTTGTTTAATTCCTTGGACTTCTCCTTGGCCACCGCGCTGATATCGTCACCGATAAGGCCGACGGGGCATTCAGACTGGATGGTAATGCCCTTGCTCAAGGGAAACAGGCTTTCGATCTCATCGATAAGCTTGCCCAGCTTCTTGTCACCACCAAAGACGATATCCTTTTCCTGGAAATCCGAGGTGAAGTTCATGGTACCGAAGGTATTCACACCAACGGTCCCGGTGTAGTAGTTGCGGCGCCCGGCGCGGGAATACTGTCCGCACCCCACGGGGCCGTGGGAGACGTGGATAATGTCCTTGACCGGGCCCCAGACCACGCCCTTGGAACCGGCATAAGCACAACCACGGATGGTCATCACCCCGGGCAGGGACTTCTTGTTCGAGATGATGCACTTCTCAGCTTGTCCCGGGCTGCAACCATTGACCGCCAGATGCTCCACGCGGTCCTTGCGTGCCTCTTCGGGGTAGATCTCCAGCACCTCCTGGATAAGGGTCTCGGTCTCTTTAGGTGTCATTGCGCTCATAAGTCGTTTCTCTTGTCATTGCCATCACAGATCTGTAGATGTATACGGGCCATCGAATAACGGTCAGGCGCCGCCCGCCGCCACTTCCTCTTCGGCAGTCCTGCCGACGATGCTTTCGTCTTCCTCTTCCAGGATGCCGAATTCCATCAACAGGCCTTCCAGCTCGTCCATGGTGATCGGCGTCGGGATTACCTGGTTCTTATTGTCGATGATCTTTTGAGCCAACTGGCGATATTCATCGGACTGCTTGGCCTTGGGATCGTATTCAATGCAGGTCATACGCCGGATCTCGGCGCGCTGCACCGCGTTGTCCCGTGGAATAAAATGGATCATTCGAGTGCCAAGCTTTTCCGCCAGGGCCTCGACCAACTCCAATTCTTTATCGGTGTTGCGGGAGTTACAGATCAGGCCGGCCAGACGCACGCTGCCGGACTTGGCATATTTGAGGATGCCCTTGGAGATATTGTTGGCGGCATACATGGCCATCATCTCGCCCGAGACCACAATGTAGATCTCCTGGGCCTTGTTTTCGCGGATGGGCATAGCGAAGCCGCCGCACACCACGTCGCCCAGCACATCGTAAAACACGAAGTCCAGGTCTTCATCGTAGGCGCCCTCCTCCTCCAGAAAATTGATGGCGGTGATCACACCGCGGCCGGCGCAACCTACGCCGGGCTCCGGGCCGCCGGACTCGACGCACTTGACGTTGCCGTAACCCACCTTGAGCACATCTTCCAGCTCCAGATCTTCGATACTCCCGGCCTCGGCCGCCATTTCCATAATGGTATTCTGGACCTTGGCATGCAGCATCAGACGGGTGGAGTCGGACTTGGGGTCGCAACCCACGATCATGACTTTCTTACCGATCTCCGCCATCGCGGCCACCAGGTTCTGGGTCGTGGTGGACTTGCCGATACCACCCTTGCCATAAATTGCACATTGACGTGTTGCCATATTTCAGTTCTCCTTAGACGGGATACAGAGTCAGTCTTGCTTACTGCTCTGTTTTGCAAGCACCGTGCCATATTCGGATATATCAGCTATCTATCTGTTTTTAGGAGATATTTTGAACACCAAAGATACCGACCTGGCGTCGCATGTACGACAAAATGATGTTGACTGTGGGGTTGATAACAAACGGGTCGACACGGCATGCGATGCCCAACCGCCCTCCCTTCCTGCTGCCGCACGCGTGCCCATCAACCGCTGCAACCTCCCCGCGGTGATACTCGGCGGCCTGACTTTTCAACGCCATCCGACGGCATTGATGATCGATGGCGTACAGGTTCTGTATCGAGAATTGTTCCCACTGTTGGACGCGCTCGACGAGCCCGCGGCGCGAGCACGGCTGTTCACGGACTACATGACGGTCCACTTCCGCCTTGACTCCCTGGAAGACGCGGGATGGGAAAAAGGCTCGCGCCGCAAGCGTCACAAGGCCGACTATCTGCGCATGGCGCGCGGCTGGCACTTTGACCCGAACAGCCGCGAAGGTGCGGTGCTCAAGGGATGGGTGGAATCGCGCTTTGGGCTGCTGCCCCGCTACCACAACGGACCGCTGCAAGACCCGGGCGGCGATGCCTACCGCGGTTACCTGGAGGCGCGCGCAACCGGCCTGTACAGCACCAACGCCCTGGAGGCGCAACTGGACCTGCTTTACACCTATTGCCAGGAAGAGCTGGCGCGACAGTTTACGGATCGGAAACACCTGCGTCTGTACCGCGGCGTTAACCGGCTCGATGAACATGAAGTGTTGGAAAAGACCGGCGGACGCGAGTGCATTGTACTGCTGAATAACCTGAACTCCTTTACCGCTTGCCGCGAGCGCGCCGACGAGTTTGGCGACTACATCCTGGAGGCCGACGTACCGTTGTCGAAGATTTTTTTCTTTACCCACCTGCTGCCCGGCATGCTCAGGGGCGAAGATGAGTACGTGGTGATCGGAGGAGTATACGAAGTGAAGATGTCGCTCATGTGAGCCCCGACTCAGGACCCTTTCCATCCCATAAACCTAAATCCGGCGGCTGCCTGGCAAGATTCGGCGATTCGCCCAACACCG
>JAADJE010000043.1 GCA_013150915.1 Gammaproteobacteria bacterium | reverse complement strand
CGAGGGAGCAGTACATTCTACATTTCCACCTTCACTTGTACCATAAAAACGGTCAGCGGTGAAAACGGACACAAAACCACCAGGAGTAGTACATTCACCAACGAGAGGCCTATCGGGATATCGAGTCCGAAAACAGGAATACACATCTGCTATGGTGCCACGGCATCCCGAGTAAGAGTCTAACTGATACGAGCAGAGATCTGCAGGTGCTGCGGTAGAAAACAAATAAAAAAATATAATCAGAGTGTAACGCATGGTGACACTCGGTTAACGCTCGTGGCGATTTTTCTCATCATGACTTTTGCTTCCTTGCTAGTCATTGTCATCTATCCAGCGGTTGTATTAGCCAGCTGAATCCATTTTTATACTTTCACGCCTTCGCGCTTTTGAGCTTATTCCTGTCTTATGGTTTTGACAGAAATATTTGTATTTATTTTTTATTTCGGCAGAATCTAGCAAAAAATCTCGGGAAATGGAATTGTTTTTTTATTTAATAAATTTTACGGTACAGTCTGTTTACCGTTCAGCCATGGTCTTCGCCACCTTATTTCGCACATAGTGCGGCAATGCGTTTGCTGGATCGGTTTCTCTTCCCTGACCTGATCCATATAATGCCAATCGGGCAATATCAGCCGCATGCGGGTATTCATTATCGATACCTGTAATCTCCCTATCAGCAGATTTCATCAACATAAATTTATCTTTATAGCGATCCCAGCCTGTGCCGGTAAGGATAATATTGCCACTGTCCGGCAGATCGATTTCATCAGGATATGACACTGAGATTTTTCCTGACAACTCAGGTGAGTTATTTTTTTGAACCCGATACAAACCATGATAAATCTGATCCATACGTGCATCGATAACACTCAGCACAGTCCCCTGCTGCCTCGATGCCAACGCTGCGAGTGATGATACGGCAATCAATTTACGTTCCCTGGCCAAGGCCAGCCCCTGCATCATTGCTGTACCGATTCGTAAGCCGGTAAATGAACCGGGACCTGAGCCATAGGCAAACAGGCCAATGTCATCAATGCTGGCACCGTTCTCTTTGAGCAAGGCATTGATCATTGGCAATAGATGCTCGGCATGACCACGACCAACGACCTCAAATTTCTCCACCACATTTTGCTTGGTTAGCAATGCTACAGAGCAAGCTTCGGTAGAACTGTCCAGGGCAAGAATATTCATTCAGCTACTCATATTATTCTGTAATTCTTCTGGCCTCATGTACATTGGATAATTCATTGATACGCGACAGTAGCTTACTTAATCTGGCAAGGTTTTCAATTTCTATGGTCAATGTCATTTTTGCTTCATTTGTATGCGAATCGGACAGGGTATTGACTGCCGTGACATTGATTTTTTCATTTGAAAGTAATGCAGTAATATCGTGCAACAGACCTTTACGATCATAGGCCACTATCCGAATATCTACAGTATAGACCTCGCTCTCCGGACCACCCCAGTTCACCTCAACAAGATGTTGGTCACCTTTATTTCTGGCACGCAGGATATTGGAACAATCGCTACGGTGAATGCTTACACCCCTGCCCTGTGTGATGTACCCAACAATATCATCACCGGGTAATGGCTTGCAGCACTTTGCCATATGGGTCATTAAATTGCCGACACCAACAACCTGAATATCGGATTTATTCTTTTCTTTAGACGTCTGGCGTAATTTTAGCTCAGGCTCTTTCTTATCTTTTGGGCCCAGGAACTTCTGTAAGGCATTTGCAATCTGGGTGGTTTTAACCTCACCACGGCCTAATGCTGCCATCATGTCGCTGGTTTTGTTGAATTTCAGCTGCTGTGCCAGCTTTTCTATGCTGACCTCTTTCAAACCCAACCGTACCAGCTCCTTTTCAAGTATTACTCTGCCATCTGCAGCATTCTGGTCATGCTCCTGATAACGAAACCATTGTTGTATTTTTGATTTCGCCCGATGTGATTGCGTGTAACCCAGATGCGGGTTGATCCAGTCACGACTGGGCTGGCCTTCTTTAATTGTCAGAATTTCAACTTTATCACCCGTTTTTAACTGATAGGTGAGTTGAGCAATAGCACCATTCACCCGAGCACCCCGACAACGGTGACCTATTTCGGTGTGTACGGCGTAGGCAAAATCCAGCGGGGTGGAACCACTCGGTAAATCTATGATTTTGCCTGCCGGGGTAAAAACATAGACCCGATCTTCAAATACCTGACTGCGGAATTCGGCAACAAAATCGCTGCCGTCAGCCGCTTCATCCTTCCATTCCAGCAACTGTCTGAGCCAGGCAATCTTGCGATCAAAACTTTCATCATGACCGACCCCTTCCTTGTAGCGCCAGTGGGCGGCAACACCGAGTTCACCACGTTCATGCATGGCATGGGTACGAATCTGTATCTCTACCAGCTTGCCATCCGGGCCGCGCACGGCAGTATGAATGGACTGATAGTTATTATTCTTTGGGGTAGTGATGTAGTCATCGAACTCTTCTTTGATGTAAGGCCACAGAGAATGTGCCACCCCGAGTGCGGCATAACAATCAGGGATGGTGTCGACCAGGATGCGGACTGCCTGCACATCAAATATTCGATCAATATCCACATTTTTACGCATCATCTTGCGGTAGATACTGTTGATGTGCTTCACCCTGCCGCTAATTTCTGCCTGGATGCCCACTTTATTGAGTTCAGCTTCCAGTCTTTGCATGAATTGCTCGATATACACTTCACGATCCGCACGTCGCTCGTCAAGGCTTGCCGCAATTCGGTGGTATTCATCCGGCTTCAGATAACGTAGCGACAGATCCTCGAGCTGCCACTTGAGCTGCCAGATGCCCAGGCGATTGGCCAGCGGGGAAAATATCTCCTGTGTCTGTGCGGCGATCCTCTGCTGCTGTTCGGCAGGGCTGTTTTTTAAATGACGTAATCGCTGCAAACGATCGGCCAGCTTGATCAGAACAACCCGGACATCTTCAACCATGGCCAGCAGCATCTTGCGCAGGTTCTCACCATCAATCTGGGATGACTGGCCTGCCTGCAGATTATTTTCCACCACAGGCATGATATCCATGCGGGCTACACCCGCGACCAGTCCAGCGATTCCCTCACCAAATAATTGTTTGATTTTTTCTATATGCTGTTGTTCTACACTTAAGCTGTCATACAGAATACCTGCCACCAGTGTCTCATTATCCACCTTAAGCTCGTGTAGAATGGAGGCCAACTCCAGTGATGCCTGTATTCTAGCCCCTTCATTGTCTGTCGACCCCTCGGATTGCCTGAACGCAAAAGCCTGGCGGATCAGTTCGACATCGTAAGCGGGTTCGTCTCTGTTCCCATTTTTATTCCCTAGCGACTGTATCCAGTGCTCAGTATTTTTAGAATTGGGCCAAGTTTTGTCAGTAAGAGACCTGACCATAATGACTAGTCCATCTGAGATTTCTGAGGGCGGCCTTTAAGGGTATCGCCAAACCAGAAAGACTGGTCCTTCTCGAGAAATTCTTTCACGGGCATATAATGTGAACCATCACAGGAAAAGGTTAGCCCAACCATACCATTGATGATGTTTATTGAGCTTGAACGCAGGTAGATGGTTTCATCAGCAAATCGTAGACATTTAAACTGTTCAAAACAGGCCCTAACTTGTTCAATCTTTATCGTTGCTCTACTGGTATAGGGTCGGCAGGGATAGGCCAGAGACAGGTCTGGATCGAGTATTTCATCGATAACAAGAATACGGTAACTATAAGGATCATCCATTAACCATATGGAACAACGCCCACTGGAAAAATGAATTTTCACATGAAACACGCCGTGTTCAGCGATCAGTGTTTCAAATCGAGCCAGGACCTCATCGATATGTTCATCCATCTGGCTGGTAAACCGTTCCTGCAGGAAAAGTGTCCCACGAACAGCCGGGTCACCGCGGTACTGATTCCATTGTGGAACAGATACCGACAGACTGCTGTCACGCAGTAGATCGTTAACAGAAAAATCTGCCGCAATAAAACCCAGTAACTCATTATTCCTGTTCACCGCCTGCAGTGCAGTGATGCACTCTCTTCCATCGTAGTCACTGCGATAGACCGATGACAACATAATCCCCATATAAGGTAAATGTTTACTAAGAAAAGGACGCCGATTTAAATCCTTGCCAAGCCATGATTCATCAACACTGTCTGGCAGAATCATACAGCTGATCACTTTCCCATCGACATTCCAGGCATACATCAAACTACAATCGGGAATAGCACCAATTTCATGCCGTAGAATTCGATCAATTCCCTGCTGATCCGGCCAGACCTCACTGCACATCTCAGCCACTTCGGCGAGAGGCTTTTTGATACGCTTTGCCAGCTCTTCTTTCTTTGCCAGGGTGCGAGTATTTACTGTATTTTGATTAGGCATTGGGTCTCTGTAGGCGTACCGCTCGGCGCGTTTTTGCTAATATAGCACTTAGGGAAACTCTGATTAATTCCGATTGAATGCGATAATACGCTATCCCAACAAACAGCGAAATAACCATGCGCCAACAATCCCAAAATACCGATGGGTTTGAGAAATGCCGCAAACCGACACGTAAAGAACTATTTCTCAAAGACAGGGAACAGATTATTCCCTGGAAAGGACTGTATCAGGTCATCAAGCTATTAGGCGGCCAGTGGGTCTTGAAAGAATGCGTCGTATTCATTTTCTTCAGCACTGGTTCGCTTTATTCGACCCTGCAGCAGAAGAAACCTTATATGATTCCGGGGTGATGTGTTCATTTATTGGTATTGACCTTGGCCAGGAACCGGTGCCGGATGAGACGACTATCTGTAATTTTCGTCATTTGATGCACCGGCTTTACATTGTAAAATAGACACGACCCCTTATTCAACATGGACATTCACGCCTCCAGCGCGACCGGCGTTACGAAGCCGGGCGGCTTGATCGCAAGCACGGAGCAATCGATCTGGTTCAGAATCGTCTCCGCCGTATTTCCCATAAAAAATCCTGGAACACCGGTGCGGGCCACAGTGCCCATGACGACAAGATCTGCCTCGATCCGTTTGGCAAGTGCCGGAATCTCTTTACGGGCCGATCCCTTCACCAGATGCGTTTGAGGTTTGAGGTAACCCACGGCGTCCTGCCCCAGGTTTCTGGTTACCTCGCGCTTTAACCCGTCCAAACCGGCCTGGTGCTGTTGTCTCACCTGTTCGACGTAGGCAATAATTTTCTCCTCTGGTTCATGCATAAACGCACCGTGCATAGCGCTCTCTCCGACCGCAACCCACGCATGTGCAATATGCAGCTCGGCAAAGTCGGATAGCGCCAGAGAGCTGGCCATTTCAAGAACCTGCTGGTTCAGCGCACGTCGTGATTCCTGCTCCGCCTGCGGATACGCGTCGTCGATATCAACCGCAGCCAGGATGTGCCGGTGGGTCTTCGGCGCATGAGGCTTGATGAGCCAAACTGGGCACGGACACTTGCGCAACAGGTGCATGTCATCACTGCCGAACAATCGCTCTAACCACTCCTGATGTTCGGGAATCTTAATCACCAGATCACGCCCGTTGCGCAAAACTTCGCGGATGATCTCCAGGAAGGGAGTACCTATCAATACATTGGTATTGATCTCAGCCTGCTCACGGTAAGGCTCGACGAGCGTTTCCAGTTCCTGTGCATGGTCTTTCACCAACGCAGCCTGCAGATCGACGGAAGCAGGACCACCCTCCGGCATTCTGACACAGACCATGATACGCTCTACCACGTCCACAACTGTCAGCCTGGCCTGATTGTTTTTTGCCAACGTGACGGCGCGCGCCAGTGTAGGCTCACATGCCTCCCCAGGTTTCACCACACAAAGAATATTTTTGAATCGCTTCATATCATTAGCTTCCTTAAGAAACCTTCCGGGGTGTAACCGATATCCATAAGTATAGGGGACGAGTATAGAGGACGGACTTAACTATAACCTTCGAGCCCATGTTATTCCACATCGCCTGCACTCGACCTTTTCGACCCCATTACCAGCGCCAAATCCGAACGTCTTTTCGATTACGCGAACGTCATGAACTCCCAACCAACACAGGATTCGACCAAGGAATGATGGAAGTTTTGGCATGTCATGGACCTCCGGAAGAAATGCCTCTTAACCATTGTCTCCCTCCAACGATAAATGAATACAAGTAGGTGGTGATGAAGGCCGCTGCGATGAGTGGCATAACGACCGGTATGAGCCAGGCTGCCACCAGCGACACATTCACAAAAATCACAGCTATGGTGGTCTTCGCCAGCCTTCGAATAAGGGAGTTTAGCTTGAACGGCACAATCATCGTTACCGAATGCAAGATGAAGATGAGAACCAGATAAGGTTCAGGATCAACGTCAAATATTTGTGTCAGCAGCAGGGCGAACAACATGTGGCGCATGAGCTCATTGGTTGGCGAACCATTGCCAGCTTGCACGTCGGGATTAACTCGGGTGGTGACGCGGAGAATGATCGAGCCGGCTGCGATCATGCTCATCATCAAGACCAGACCACCAAAATGTGCGCCCACTACCAGAACCAGGACCACATGGGCGACTGCATCACAGACATTATCAAGATCAGCGCCGAACCGGCTGCGGATTTTCAACCTGGTGGCCAGTATGCCATCGAGGTCATCCATAACATTATTGAAAATGATTAGCGGGATCAGGTAGCTATAACCGCCTTCTAGAAACAGCAATGCCAGGGGTAGCACGCCGAGGATCGATGTTGCGTTTGCCAGGTTCCGATAGATAACGTTTCCTCGCGATTTTCCCATATACTTATCTGAATAGTTACTCATTTACAACCGGCTCGATTCCGAGCACAAAGAAGTGATTCCCCAGGCTTGAAAACCGAACACCGAGAACTCTGGGGAGGCGTACGATCAGGGGAGTCCCAAAACGCATTCCCCAGTATACCAGGGGAAAGCCGAAGCCATCCATCATGTACGGCCCGAGGATCGAGGACTTGGCGTTCTCCCAATACTGTTTGACTGATATATGTGATCAATCTCAGGCAAGGTTATGCTGCCGGCTTGATGACCATCTGAGAGTGCCTGGCCATGACACGTCGTTGGGCAAACAAATTCTCAGCTTCGCGCAGGTCTGCCCTGGTATCGATCTCATACCATAGGTCTGCATCGAAGAAGACTGTGTCGAAAGAGAGTGTGCCGTCAGCGACCATCTCGGCGAATACGGCCTCGTAATACTCACCAAGCCTTCCTGCCGAGACATAGCGGCTCAGGCGTTCTTCAATTCTGTTCCATGAATCAAGGGATATGCTGTAGATATTGACTGTTTTGTACTGGCGCGCATCGCCATGAATATCACCACCCTTGCAAAAAGCTGTAACTTGTCCTTGAGACCCAAGCTCTACCGCGGTGCCGTTCATCCAGGGGAGCATACTGGAAACCGCCATCCTGTCAGCCTGGAGCATGTCGTCCAGCATTCCCTCTTCGAAAACCAGGTCGCTCTCCACTAGCAGAAATGGCTCCCGAATTTGCTGCCGGGCCAGCCAGAGAGAGTAGATGTTATTGGTCGTCCGGTAGTCTGGATTGATGACGTAATCAACCTGCATATCAGCTGCGTGCTGCTGCAGAAATTCCTGGATGCGATCGCCCAGGTGGCCAATCACCACTACCAGCCTTTTAAATCCCTGTGCGCGTAAATTATTGACCAGCCGTTCGAGGATAGGAATACCTCCAACCTCAGTGAGGCACTTGGGGGCATCCAGAGTCAATGGCTGCAGGCGGGAACCTGTTCCTGCTGCTAACAAGAGTGCTGTCGTTACTGTGGCTTTAACTGGTTGGCTGGAATCGTACATAATATTTTGTATCTCCTGTCGGTCAAAACACCATTGGGGCGCGACTCCCGATACTGGAACATTTCCACAAGGAAGGTATCAAGTAAACAAAGCGTGTACTGCGAGTGCTGGCGAGTGCCGGTGAATGCCGGCGAATGCCGGCGAGTGCTTGTTATCATACGCTATATAATCGATTCTGTCGCTAAAATGGTGAATACCCACCTGTGTCTGACAAATCACGGTCAAGCGGAAATGCCATCAGGGAGTTCGATGCGGTGTGGGAACACCGATTGCCATCTGAGCCTAAATGCCTGCACGTGGTACTCAATTGAGTTCAAAATATAGCTGAGCACTAGCACCACTATATAGGTACGTGAGGGATAACGAGGCGTCGGTAGGGCAATTCGACCCCCCGGAATTATTCCAATAAAATCAGAACATTAAAAAGCCCCGTGCTTTTTATAAAAACACAGGGCGTTTTTTCACTTATAATTCCACTGCTGTCCCGTTAACGCCACATCGTTGACATCGTCATGCCGGGCTTGACCCGGTATCTAGTAAGTCGTTGAAACCGCTGGATTCCGGCCTGCGCCGGAATGACGATGTGGCGTTAACGGGACAACAGTGTTGCCATAATTAATGCCTTTACAAGTACCGTATCATTCCCGCCCGCTTGTTCACAGCGGCAAGGATCGGCTCAATCGTTGATTCTGGCATGCCGGCACCGGCAGCCAAAGCTGCCGTCTCCGCAATTGCATCATCCATCCGCGCAGTCAGGTCGGAAAAGATGCTATCCATGTCCTGCTCACGCAGTCCGGCTTTCTGCCCTGTCTGATAGAAATGCCGACGCTGGATTTGTTTTAGACGATAATAGTTTTTGTTTCCCAGGGCCATCGCTAATTTGATCTTCTGATCTGGGAATTCCGGCCAGGGTGCGGCCGACATCACATCGTACAGAGGGGTGAGCCTGTAGCCACCTGGCGACAAAAATATCGAGAAGTTTTTGGCATGACCGTCAATGGCTGCCAGCAGCCAGAACACTATCTGCGCCTTCATAAAGGTCATGCGGTCTTCATACGGGGTGATCGCACCGTTCAGGAATTCCAGAACATCAACAATGCCGGGGCCGCCATCACTTTGATATTTCCGCGCAGGCGGAACAACCAGCGCCTGACAGATATCCTCCTGTGGCAGGCGATATAGCACACCGTCTTGCAAAACCCGATCAAAACGCTCAATGGCAATCACGGGTTTGTCATCAAATATCAGTACCTCGGCATTTGCCGACTCAAGGCCCAGTGCGCGGCACAGTACCAGACAGAACCATTCATTCCAGGGTGTATCAGAAAAATCAGCACCTGCCGGGCCTTCTTTCATGGCAGGCTTGAAGATATGGGAGGTTGGTGTCGGCCCTAGCGGAAGCTGCCATTGGTCAT
>JAADJE010000071.1 GCA_013150915.1 Gammaproteobacteria bacterium | reverse complement strand
ATACCCATCGTTTGCCAGATGCATTTGATAGCGTTTTTACTAAATCTGTGGTATCACTTTTTTTGAACAGTAACAGCTCTTCACTTCAATGGGACATAGACACCTGTTTATCGCTCAAGGTACTTCAGTTTATTTTTTACACCGTCCCATTTCTCTGCATCCGTCGGGGGCTCGATTTTCTCACTGATAACAGGCCAGATTTCTGACAATTCAGAATTCAATGTAATATATTGTTCCATCCCATCGGGAAGCTCATCATCTGCATAAATAGCTTCAACTGGGCACTCGGGAACACACAGAGCACAATCGATACATTCTTCAGGGTCAATGACCAGGAAATTAGGGCCCTCATGGAAACAGTCAACGGGGCATACAACAACACAATCAGTGTATTTACACTTGATACAATTTTCTGTGACAACGTAGGTCATTTGTAATTAGCCTATTAAACAGCTCAATAAAATCGTCCGTCGCCCTCGGCGCGATTGCTTCAGAGAAGAACAAGCTTATAAAAAAATTGCACCGAGTACGACGTTCCTAACAGTTATTTGTTTTCTCTTTGGAATTTTTCCTGTCCCTTTCCCCTTTAAGCTTTCCTCTACTGTCTCCCATCAAAGGCCGCATTGCATGAAGCAAGTTGGCGAACAGATTCCGATTCACCTTCTCCTCCCGCGCCAGCAACTGCTTCATGTGCTCTCGTTGGGTCGGTTTACTGAAACAGGCGGGGCAATTATCAACAATCACCGGCAATTCCGCTGCTTCCGCAAATTTAGTCAGCTGCCGTTCCCTAACATACACCAACGGTCGAATCACCTGTAGATCCCCTGCATCAATGGTATAGCTCGCCCTCATGGTTCTCAGACTGCCACCATAAAAGCTGCTCATCATAAACGACTCGGCCAGGTCGTCCAGATGCTGAGCCAGTACCAGCTTATTGTAACCGTTCTTTCTGGCCGTGGAATACAAAATTCCACGCCGCATGCGCGAACAATAAGCGCAGAATGAGTCACGCCCCATATTTTTTTTGGCTTGCTCGGCAATTGCCTGCTTCAGGTAGAAATAATGGATACCCAGACTGGCAAGATAAGCTTTTAACGGCGACGGGTCGAAACCTTCGATTCCGGGGTCTACCGTCGCCACCACAAGGTCAAAGTTAACCGGGGCGTAACTTTTCAGGTGATGTAGCAAATGAAGCAGGGATAAAGAGTCTTTTCCTCCACTTAAACCCAGTAGGAGTCTGTCGCCATCTTGAATCATTTGGTAATCAGCAATGGCCCTGCCTACAGGGCGTAACAGGTTTTTGGGTGGTTTAATGGACGGTTTGATACGCCGCAATGGGACATTCACCATTTTTCAGATTCTTTCTCTTTTTCATTATTAAACATACTCAGGATGCACCGATTTCAAGAAACTGCTAGAATTGCCCGTCTTTTTTTATAGACTGACAGAGAGCGATAATCTTCATGGCAAAAAATTTTCTGTTTACATCAGAATCAGTATCCGAAGGACATCCGGACAAGGTCGCCGACCAGATCTCCGATGCCATTCTTGATAAGCTGTTGGCAGAAGACCGCCACTCACGTGTAGCCTGCGAAACATTGATCAACACCGGCATGGTCATTATTGCCGGTGAAATCACCACCAACGCCAATATCGACTATAGCGAAATTGTCCGCAAGACCATAGTCGACATCGGCTATGATTCATCGGAGATCGGTTTTGATGGCAAATCCTGTGCCGTACTGCTGTCGCTCGATAAACAATCGCAGGATATTGCCGTTGGCGTCAATACCGGCGAAGGCATCGATCTCGATCAGGGTGCCGGTGATCAGGGCCTGATGTTCGGCTACGCCTGTGATGAAACAGATGTATTAATGCCCTTCCCGATTCATTACGCACACCGTCTGGTCCATCGCCAGGCAGAATTGCGCAGGAATGGTACACTACCGTGGCTGCGCCCGGATGCAAAATCCCAGGTCAGCGTGCGATACATCGATGGTGTTCCCAGCCATGTTGACACTATCGTGCTATCCACCCAGCACTCACCAGATATCGAACACAAACAGTTGGAAGAAGCCATTATTGAAGAAGTCATCAAGCCAGTTATTCCTACAGACATGATCAGCGAGGAAACCCGCTTCATGATTAACCCGACGGGGCGCTTTGTTATCGGCGGCCCTGCTGGTGATTGTGGCCTGACCGGGCGCAAAATTATTGTTGATACCTACGGCGGCAGTGCCCGCCACGGCGGCGGGGCCTTCTCTGGCAAGGATCCGTCCAAAGTTGATCGTTCAGCTGCATACGCCCTGCGCCATGTGGCCAAGAATATAGTTGCAGCCGGCCTGGCTAAACGCTGTGAAGTACAGGTAGCCTACGCCATTGGTGTCTCGGAACCTGTCTCACTGCTGGTCAATACCTTTGCCACGGGCAGGATACCTGAAGAACAGATCGAAGCATTGGTTCGTGTACATTTTGATCTGCAGCCGGGTGCCATTGTTGAATCACTAAACCTGTTACGTCCTATCTATCATGCTACCGCCGCCTACGGTCATTTTGGTCGAACCGAGGCACAATTTACTTGGGAAACACTGGATAAAGTCGAAGCCCTGCGCAATGATGCAAACATTAAACAGACGACCACCACCTGACCCAATAATATTTATGAACAAAACAGCTGTTTAGTTACGCAACATAAACATATTGAGAGGAAGCAATGAGTTCACAACCCACAGAAAATCTGACATCGGATTACAAAGTCACTGATACGAAGCTGGCTGAATGGGGACACAAGGAAATCAGTATCGCGGAAGTAGAAATGCCCGGACTGATGGCTCTACGTGAAGAATATGGCGAGTCAAAACCTCTCAAGGGTGCTCGCATTGCCGGCTGCCTGCACATGACTATCCAGACCGCTGTATTGATCGAAACGCTGGAAGCACTGGGGGCCGAAGTACGCTGGTCTTCATGCAATATTTTCTCCACCCAGGATCAGGCGGCCGCCGCCATCGCTGACAACGGTACGCCTGTATTCGCCTGGAAAGGCGAGTCCGACGAGGAGTTCTGGTGGTGTATCGAACAAACTATTTTTGGCCCGGACGGTTGGCGCCCAAACATGATACTGGATGATGGCGGAGACCTCACTCAGCTGATGCACGAAAAGTATCCTGAAATGCTCAAAGATGTCAGAGGTATCTCTGAAGAAACCACAACAGGTGTTCACCGCCTGTACGAAATGGCCAATGAAGGCAAACTGCTGACCCCTGCCATAAACGTCAATGATTCGGTCACCAAATCAAAATTCGACAACCTCTACGGTTGCCGTGAATCACTGGTTGATGGCATCAAACGTGCTACCGACGTTATGATTGCCGGTAAAATCTGTATCGTACTCGGCTACGGTGATGTCGGCAAAGGCTGCGCGCAGGCATTCAAAGGTCTTGGCGCTACAGTCATGGTGACAGAAATTGATCCTATCTGCGCACTGCAGGCAACGATGGAAGGCTACCGTGTCGTCGACATGAACGATGCATGTACATACGGTGACATTTTCGTTACCGCTACCGGTAACCTTGATGTTATTACGCATGATCATATGCTGAAGATGAAAAATGAATCTATCGTCTGCAACATCGGACACTTTGATTCTGAAATCGACATTGCATCACTGAAACAATACACCTGGGAAAATATCAAAGCACAGGTTGACCATGTCATCTTTCCTGACGGCAAAAAACTGATCGTGCTGGCTGAAGGCCGTCTGGTCAATCTTGGTTGCGCTACCGGCCACCCGAGCTTCGTCATGTCAGCCTCGTTCACCAACCAGGTTATCGCGCAGATTGAATTATGGAACAACCCGGAAAACTATGAGAATATCGTATACGTCCTGCCTAAACATCTCGATGAAAAGGTCGCACGTCTGCATCTGGAAAAAATTGGTGTCTCCCTTAGCGTACTAAGCCAGAAACAGGCGGACTACATCGGTGTACCGGTAGACGGCCCATATAAACCTGAATACTACCGCTACTGATTTAGAGAACCTCTGTTTGCCGTCATTGCGAAGAACGAAGTGATGAAGTAATCTCCAGATTACTTTTTTAAACACAGATTGCCACGCTGCATTCAAAATGACGAAATACTGTTGACAGGGCTACTTCAGAGAACTCAAGGCATGCCCCAGGATATAATAAAGATATTCAGTCTCGAATACTTCCCTGCACGTACTGAGAAAGGTAAGCAGTCACTGGCCACCACTCGCAAGGAACTAAGCAAGCTTAAACCTGCTTTTGCCTCAGTAACCTTTGGTGCTGGTGGCAGCACGCAAGATGGAACCTACCAGACGGTGAAGACCATCATAGAAGAAGACGGTCTTGAAGCCGCACCACACATCTCCTGTATATCAACCAACCGGAACACTTTGGCCAAAATGCTGGCCGAATACCGCAAACTTGGCGTCAAACGCCTGGTCACACTGCGTGGTGATATTCCATCCGGCTACGGCAGAGCCGAACACAATGAACTGCGTTACGCCAATGAACTTGTGGAATTCATCCGCCAGCAGACCGGTGATCACTTCACCATAGAAGTCGCCGCCTATCCGGAGTTCCACCCACAGGCGACCAGTCCCCATGCAGATTTAATAAATTTCAAACGTAAGGTAGATGCCGGTGCTGATTCTGCAATCACCCAGTATTTCTTTAACCCGGATGCCTATTTCCGCTTTATTGACGATTGCCAAAAAATAGGCGTGGGGATACCCATCGTCCCTGGCATCATGCCAATCACCAACTACAAACAGTTGGCACATTTTTCAGATGCCTGTGGTGCGGAAATACCTCGCTGGATACGCAAACGCCTGGAAGCTTACGGTAATGACCTCGAATCAATTCGTAAGTTCGGGCTGGATGTGATCATACACCTGTGTGAACAGCTACTCGAAGCTGACGCACCGGGCCTGCATTTTTATTCCATGAACAGACATGAACCCGTTCGAACAATCTGGAACCATCTCAAGCTACCCGGCTATATAAACAAATAATAGATTTCGATAAGGTGTTAACCTGATATGAGAATATCTACTTGATACAGGCCATCAAATTAACAAAGCGTTTCAAGGATCACGTCGCTGTTGATGGGGTGACTTTGAATATCGGTAAGGGACAGATATTTGGATTACTCGGTCCAAATGCCGCGGGGAAAACAACCATTATCCGAATGTTGTGTGGAATAATCGAAAGTGACGAAGGCGAAGCCAGGGTCAATGGCATGAGTGTTCAACAGGCCAAAGCCAGTTTTGGATATGTCGCACAGCATTTTGGACTGTATGAGGAACTTAGCGTATGGGAGAACCTGACATTTTATGCAAGAATGTACAATGTTTCAGATGAGAGCCCCCTATTCTCTCTGCTGGATCGTTACGGCCTGACAGCCTTCAAAAATCAATTAGCGGGCCTCCTGTCAGGAGGCTACCAACGCCGCCTGGGACTGGCCTGTGCCCTGACGCATGACCCGAAGGTACTTTTTCTGGATGAGCCAACCGCAGGCATTGATCCTGTAACACGCAAATCACTGTGGGATGATTTTTACAGGCTAAGTGCTGAAGGTAAAACGATTTTTGTCACCACGCACTATATGGAAGAGGCACAACGCTGCCATCAGCTGGCCTTTATTTCATCGGGACGGATTGTCGCAGAAGGATCACCTGTCACGATTAAACAGGCCCTTGGCAATGCCCTGGTGTACATAATAAATATTTCATATCTCCCTGAACTACACCGTGCCTTATTGGATACGACAGGGATAATACTGATTAACCAGTTCGGTAATGAGTTACGCCTCGTGGTCACACCTGAAGTCAAGCGGGCTGACCTGGAATCAGCGATTAGCACTATAACCGGTGAGCCCTGTTCACTGGCTATCAGTAAACCAAATCTTGAAGATGTTTTTATCGCCCTGACACAAGAGAACCCGGTGAAACATTGATTACTGCAATTATAAAAAAAGAAATATTACAGTTGCGTCGAGATCCACGTTTAATCGGGCTCATCGTCGTGATGCCACTGGTGTTGCTGATTTTATTTGGTGTGGCACTAAAACTGGAGCCCCAAAATGTCAGGATGGCATACGTCGACAAGGACGCGTCTTATTTTAGCAACCTGATCAAAACCGGACTGTGGAGTGATGGCTACTTTGACCTCTATGAAGTTAATGATAAGCAACAGATAGTCAGGGAAATACGGTCAGGACGCGCAAAGGCCGGCCTGCTCATCAAGAAAGATTTCTCATCCCTGTTGACCGAGAATAAACAACCTCATATCACGTTCTTTGTTGATGGCACCATGCCTTCGTTGACGACGGCAATGAAATACCACTCTGACAGTGCAACAGGTGAAACCGTTACCAACGATATGTATTTTCTGGATGCCGATGCCAAGGGCGTGGTAATTGCTCCCGACCCTTTTATTATGGATACGGAAATACTGTTTAACCCGGATGAAAAAGAAACCTGGTTCTTCCTGCCGGGGGTTATAGGGGTGTTAATCATGCAGATTGCACTGATACTAACCGGTATCTCCGTTGTAAGGGAAAGGGAGAAAAGAACCCTTGAACAATTACTCGTTACACCAATGAGTAAAACTACTTTTATACTTGGCAAGTTACTGCCTTATATTGTTATCGCTTTAATCGATTTTTATTTTATCCTTGCTGCTGGCTGGGTATTATTTGATCTGCCTCAACCCTCTTCTCATTTATTGTTGTTTCTCTTGGCAATAATCTATGTGGCGGTGATGATTTCCCTGGGACTTCTGATCTCACTCATCTCTCGCACACAACAACAGGCAATGTTCATCGCTATTTTTATTATTGTCCCTTCGATTTTGTTGTCCGGTTTTATTTTTCCTCTGGAAGCCATTCCAGATAGTGTCAGACCGATCAGCTATGCTATCCCGTTCACCTACTTTATCGACATTATCCGTGGTTTACTGGTTAAACATACACAGTTTGCAGACTTGATTGGCGCTTATGCTTCGTTATTGTTTTTTGTATTTTTATTCATTGCTGCAAGCATTGTTACATTCAGAAAAACTATATAGCGTGTAACTACAGTAGAAAGTTGAAAGCTTAAGGAACCTCTGATTAATTCTGGACGAAGTAGATTACGATCTAAAATAGCCAGGTTTGAGGCGCAAATTGCACGTAATAGCTAGCTATTGCGAAGGTTTGCAACGAAAAAACTGGATATTTTAGGCGTGAGATACGAGTTCACGAATTGATCAGAGGTTCCTTAAAGTTGAAAGAAACTACCAAAACCTTTTTTTGCGTTGGCAGCAAGCCGCTTTTCACTTTCGACTTTATATTCTCCCTGTGCACTCTGCGAGAAAATATATTTTGCGCTATAATTTGCGGTCATAACATTTTAGAGAGCCTCTGTTTAATTCAAAAAATCCCGTCATTGCGAGCGAAGCGTGGTAATCTCATGTAATATAATCATGTACTTATAGATTGCCGCGTCACTCCGTTCCTCACAATGACGACACATCAGAGGTTCCTTAGCTTTAATGAAGAATGAATATCCCTTATAGCAATACTGAAACTGCCTCAAAACTCCTGCATGCACTAGAGCAACACATCCTGTTGCTGGACGGTGCTATGGGCACAATGATTCAGCGCCACAACCTCAGAGATGCAGACTATCACGGTGAAAGGTTTTCGGGGTGGGATGTCAACCTGAAGGGAATGAATGACCTGCTGGTACTGACCCAGCCGGACATTATCTGCGGGATACATGAAAAATATCTTGAGGCCGGCGCAGATATCCTTGAGACCAACAGTTTTAATGCTACACCGAGTGATCTGGCCCGCTACAATCTATCTGATTATGCACATGAAATAAATCTCACCGCAGCACAACTGGCACGGCAGGCTGCCGACAGGTACAGCACAGTCGAAAAACCACGTTTTGTCGCAGGTGTTCTGGGCCCAAACCAGAAAACCTCTTCCGTCTCAGTTGATGTCAACGATCCGGGTGCACGCGCTATCACCTTCGACGAACTGGTCGAAGACTACAGCGTCGCCACACGGGCACTGATCGAAGGCAAGGTAGATATCATTCTGATTGAAACCATTTTCGATACCTTAAACGCTAAAGCGGCTGTATTCGCAGTGGAAAAAGTATTTTCAGAAGATGAAATTCGCCTGCCATTGATGATATCCGGCACCATCACAGATGCCTCTGGGCGCACCCTGTCCGGCCAGACCGTTGAGGCCTTTTACAACAGCCTGCGGCACGCCCGACCGCTGACGATTGGTTTGAACTGTGCCCTGGGCCCCGATCAGCTGCGTCAGTACGTATCGGAGATGTCACGCATCTCAGAATTCCGTATTTCGACTCACCCCAATGCCGGCCTGCCGAATGAACTGGGTGAGTATGATCTGGATGCAGCCCACATGTCGGATTATCTCGGCGAATGGGCGGAGAGTGGTTTTCTTAATATTGTTGGCGGCTGCTGTGGCACGACACCTGCCCACATCAAGGCCATTGCAGAGGTCATTGCGGACAAATCACCTCGCCCCCTGCCGGAAAAAGCAGCAGCCTGCCGTTTGTCCGGACTGGAACCCTGCAACATCCTGCCTGATTCATTATTCGTCAACATCGGCGAACGTACCAATGTCACCGGTTCTGCGCGCTTCAAGCGTCTGATCAAGGAAGGTGAATATGAACAGGCACTGGACGTCGCCCGCCAGCAGGTTGAAAACGGTGCCCAGATCATCGACATCAACATGGATGAGGGCATGCTGGAGTCAAAAGAGGTGATGGTTCAGTTCCTCAACCTGATCGGCTCCGAACCGGACATCTGCAAAGTACCGATTATGATCGATTCGTCGAAATGGGAGATCATTGAAGCCGGCCTTAAATGTGTACAGGGCAAGGGTATCGTTAACTCCATATCGATGAAGGAAGGCGAAGAAACCTTTCTCAAACAGGCACGACTTTGCCGTCAATACGGTGCAGCAATCATCGTCATGGCCTTTGACGAAAACGGTCAGGCTGATACCCACGCGCGCAAGGTAGAAATCTGCACCCATGCCTATAAACTGCTGACAGAGAAAGTCGCCTTCCCGGCTGAAGACATCATCTTTGACCCGAACATCTTTGCCATTGCCACCGGCATCGAGGAACACAATAATTACGGTGTGGACTTCATCGAGGCCACTCGTGACATCAAAAAAACATTGCCCGATGCACTGGTTTCAGGTGGTGTGTCAAATGTCTCATTCTCCTTCCGTGGCAACAATCCGCTACGCGAGGCCATCCATGCGGTATTCCTCTATCACGCTATCGGTGCAGGCATGGACATGGGCATCGTCAATGCCGGCCAATTGGCCATCTACGATGA
>JAADJE010000102.1 GCA_013150915.1 Gammaproteobacteria bacterium | reverse complement strand
GTGCCCATGCCCATTTCAGTTGCAAGTAATTCTCAACAAAGGTAGGATGTTAGGACGTTAATAGCGAGAGTCCAGGATCATGTCCCAGCAACCGAAAGTTCACGACACCAGCGATTTCCCCATCGTCCGCTTCGACGGCGCAAGCATCTACAACGGATACAGCAGCGCCTGGTGCGCGGAAATGGATGAACTCGTCGCCTGCGGAAAGCCCTTCGTGCTTATCTACGTCGCGGGAGGGCCAGAAGAGACTCTCGACGATCGCGCTCAGCGCGGCGTCTGGCTGAAGACTCACAAGGAGACGCTTGGCGGCACATTGCTCGCGCTCATCCACGTCGAACCGGATTCGGATAAGCGAGCCCAGTTGGAGGCCATGCTGCCAAAGCTCGTCCAGGCTTTCGGTACACCGCAGTCCACCCGGGCCACCCACGCCGATGCCGAGGCGCTGGCCCGGTATGTCCTGGCGGGTGGTCGCGTCGAAGATTCGATATGAACAGCACCGTCCGGTCGCTGTAGCGCACCAAGGGCCTATCCATGAGGACCGGCTACCGCGTGCTCTCCGGGAAACAACCCGCGTTCCGATCAACGGGGCCGGCGACCGGCTGCTCGATGGAAAGCGGCATTGCCAGCGCGGGAGTCGCGCTCGGATCAACCCGATTTCTCAAGTGCCGCAATCAGCGGAGCGACCACGTTCCGCACAGCCGCCGCAGCTGCTTCTCCATCCTGGCGCTCGATAGCATCCACGATCGCCTCATGGGTCGCGAGACCCGGCTCGGGCAGTTCCTTGTCCTTCAGCGCAGTCAGCGTGTTCATGCGGACCGAGTTCGCGAAGTAGCGGTACAGCTCAGCCAGCGCGCCGTTGCCGCACATCCCGGCGATCGCGCAGTGGAAAGCCGTATCGGCCTCGGCAAAGGCCGCGCTCGATGCGTGTTGCTCCTGCTCGCCGCGGGCCTTCAACAGTCGGCGCAGCAGCCCAACGTCCGCCTTGGACCGATGCACCGCGGCCAACCTGGCCGCCTCGGTTTCCAGCATGCAGCGCAACGCGAAGTGCTCTCGCAAGCCGGAACGCCCGACACGGCGCATGACCTCGGCCGGATCGATATTGGTTCGCACGTAGGTGCCATCACCCTGGCGGACTTCCAGGACCTGGCCGTGCGAGAGCACGCGAATGGCTTCCCGCACCGTGTTGCGGCCAACCTCCAGCATCTCGGCCAGTTCCTGCTCCCTGGGGATGCGCTCGCCGACCTTCCAGGCGCCTCCCTCGATCTGGCCGCGGATCAGCTCAATCGTCGAATCGACGAGCGAACGCCGCGGCGCCTGTGGGAGTGTGAAGCGGTTATTCATCGCGGTTCTCAAATGACGTAGAGACGGGAGCCCATCGGACCTCGATTGTAGCAACTCAGGCCTTATACATAGGATGATTCTATGTATTTGACAAAAGAGCAATATTTATCCTGAGCAGGCACAAAACCACCAGGAACCTGTTTGAAGCCCAGGAAGGTCAGTGCCAGAAAACCAGCATACAGAATGAGTACAATTGTACTTCCGCGAACGATACGTCGAATCGTCCCAACATAGGAATTCGACAGGCTATCAAAGAAACGGTTAAAACGACGGAAAAAAGATCCGAAAAAACGATCCATTACACGAGTCAACAAATCTTGCTTCTCTATACCTTGATGTGGTTTCAGTAGTACGGAAGCTAATGCCGGAGACAATGTTAAGGAGTTGATAGCCGATAAAATCGTTGAGATAGCAATCGTCAATGCAAATTGACGATAGAATTCGCCCTGAAGCCCCGAGAGGAATGCTGATGGAATAAACACAGCTGCCAGTACTGAGGTAATAGCCAGAATTGGCCCCGTTACCTCGTCCATTGCTTTTCTTGCGGCGTCTTTTGGTGAGAGTCCTTTTGCAATATGGCGCTCAACGTTCTCAACCACAACGATTGCATCATCAACAACAATACCAATTGAAAGAACCAGACCAAATAAAGATAGCGTATTGAGTGAGAACCCAAATACATCCATTAATGCAAACGTACCCACTAATGAAATAGGCACTGCGATCAATGGGATGATTGATGCTCTCCATGTTTGCAAAAATAGCATCACGACCAGCACAACTAATATTGTGGCCTCTAATAAAGTCGTCGTGACAGATTTCAGGGAAGCACTAACAAACACGGTCGGATCATAAGCGATACTGTACTGAATACCTTCCGGAAACCTTACTTTCAGGCGTTCCATTGTTGACCTTACCGATGCAGACACCTCAAGTGCATTGGCGCCCGGGGTCATAACAATCTGCATACCCACTGCATTTTTATTATTTAGTAAACTCCTCATGGAGTAGTTATCTGAACCGAGTTCAAGACGAGCCACATCACGCAAGCGCGTAATTTGTCCGTCATCTCCGGTTTTAATAACTATATCGCCGAACTGTTCCTCAGTAGTTAGGCGCCCTAAGGCATTCACAGTGACCTGGAATGATGACGATGCATTAGGTTGCTGTCCGACAGAGCCAGCCGCTACCTGAACGTTTTGTTCTTTAATCGCAGCAGTGACATCACTTGATGTTAACCCTCTGGAAGCCACTTTATTAGGATCTAACCATACTCGCATGGCATATTCCCCTTCACCTCCCAGCGCTATGCTTGCGACACCTGGTAAGCGTGAAAGCTCATCACGTACGTTTAACATTGCATAGTTAGAAACATAAAGTGGATCATAACGCTCATCAGGAGAGAACAAATGCACCACCATAAGAATATCCGGCGAGGTTTTTTCAGTCACAACCCCTATTTGCTGGACTTCCGTTGGTAGCCGAGGCAAAGCCCGTGATACCCGATTCTGAACCTGAATTTGCGCAATATCGGGGTCAGTTCCCTGTCTGAAAGAGATGGTTAAAATCATTCGGCCGTCAGAAGCAGTTTGAGAACTCATGTAAAGCATGCCTTCAACCCCATTGATGGCTTGCTCAAGCGGGGCGGCAACAGTATCTGCTATTACATTGGGGTTTGCTCCGGGGTAGCTTGCCGTTACCTGAACGGTTGGCGGTGTTACGGACGGATATTCACTGAGAGGAAGTTGAAAAAACGCTAAAGAACCCGCTATCAGCATAAAAACTGATAAGACAATTGCAAATATGGGGCGCTGGATGAAGAAATGAGGAAATTTCATTTACTACCTCCCTCATTTTTGCCATTCGATTTTTTAGATGCACCTTCAGGCTGCCTCTCAGGTACGCTCAACAGCGTTTGCATCGATACGATGTCTGGCGTAACGGCCATCCCCGGTCGTACGAGCCCTTTTATGATAATTTTTTCCCCGGCCTTCAGACCGTCGCTGATAACACGTAATCCATCGACCATTGGCCCCAACACTATCGGGCGATACTGCGCCTTATTATTGGCATCAACAACAAGGACATACTTATTGCCCTGATCTGTGCCTACGGCTTGATCGTTTACCAAAATTACTTTTTGCTCACTACCAGTGCCTAACTGAACTCTGGCAAATGCTCCAGGAGTAAGAAGACCATCAGCATTCGGGATAATAGCCCGGACACGAACAGTGCCGGTATTACGATCAATTTGGTTGCCAACAAAATCAAGCGCCCCCCCGTGCGGATACCCCTTCTCATTTGCCAGACCTATATGTACGGGTAATTTTTCGTTGCTACGTCCGACAACATCAGGCCGAGCCTTACTGACAGTATTGAGATATGTCGCTTCATCAATATCAAAATAAACATATAAAGGGTCGGACGAAACGATTGTTGTCAATAGAGTCGCGGCCCCCCCTGGCTGCTGCTAACCAAGTTACCTTCAGTTACTAAAATCCGATCGATACGGCCATCAATTGGCGCAGTCACACGCGAGTATGACAAATCCAGCTTTGCTGCTTCGACTGCAGCCTTCGATACCTGAACCTGTGCAACGCGGGCATTTTTCTCAGAAGATGCATCATCATAGTCTTTACGCGAAACAGCACCTCCGTTTACCAGACGGCTAATACGCTCGTAATTGCGGCTTGCCTGGAACGCCTGAGCTTCTGCCTGTCGTAATTGCGCTTGTGCACTATCAAGCACAACCTGGTAGGGCCGCGGATCGATTTGAAATAACATCTGTCCTTTCTGAACCAGACTTCCCTCCGGCACCGTAACAGATTCGATTGCCCCTCCTACCCTGGGGCGTAGCTCCACTGTTTTAATAGCCGCTAAAGAACCGGTAAATTCAGCAGAAGGTATAATATTCCGTGATACGGCAACAGCCACGGGTACCTGTGGACCTGCAGGCGCATTTGCAGTTTTTTTTTGCGTTTCGCTTGCATCATCATTTGCAAGTACCACTTCTGTATTGGCTGTCACTGCAACTGCCATCAGCAATATCCCAACTTTCATTTTCATCATAACGATCCTTTCATTCACCAAAACTCTTCGGCCAGTCCGAAGTTGGCGTCTGTAGTAATACCAATTGTCTTAAAAGTTTGATCTAATAGTGGTATTCATATTCGAGTGATTTTGATATGCATACAGCCGACGACTTTAAACAATTAGCAAAGCAAACCTCCAACGGGCAACTGCGAACCCGCTATCTAGCTTTGTATCATTTCAAGAATGGGGAAACACGAACCCAGATAGCAACTTACCTTGGGGTTGCCAGAGGCAGTGTTAATACCTGGGTATCCAACTATCTGGCGCACGGACTTGAAGGTCTGCAATCCAAACCTAGTCCGGGTAGACCCTGTCAGCTCTCCGTCTCCCAGCGAGAACAGATCGCACATTTTATCAAAGAAAATGCGGTTAAAAAGGAGGGGGGGCGTTTGATTGCACAGGATGTACGACAATACATTAGCGACACCTTCCAAATCGATTATCAGTTGCGAAACGTATACCGCATCATGGATGCGCTCGGTTTCAGTTGGATAACCAGTCGCTCTAAACACCCTAAACAATCACAACAAACCCAGGACACTTTTAAAAAATTTCCTGCTGGAAACGATCCTTCACACTCCCGGTCATCTTCCTCTGGATCGCGTTGACGTCTGGTTTCAAGACGAAGCACGATTCGGTCAGCAAAATCAGACGTCCAGAATATGGGCAGCCAAGGGCAGCAGGCCAAGAGTAGTAAAGCAACAGCAATTCGATTATGGCTATGTCTTTGGGGCGGTGTGTCCGAGCAATGGTAATACTCAGGCGCTTATCAGCCCTCTTGTGAATAAAGAGGTGATGAAGCAGCATCTGAAATTAATAAGTGAAGCGACAGAGCCTGGGCGTCATGCCGTTGTTGTAATGGATGGCGCGGGCTGGCATACGATCGATACGGCCAGCCCATTTACCAATGTCAGTCTGTTAAAACTCCCACCTTATTCTCCGGAGCTGAACCCGATGGAGCAAGTATGGCAATGGTTACGGCAACGTTGCTTATCAAACCGCGTATTTCGAGGTTACGAAGAAATAGTGGAACAGGTCTCTCGCGCTTGGAATACATTCATTGCGGATGTTGAACGAGTCAAAAATCTCTGTTGGAGAGAGTGGATAAAGTTGGTCAATTAATTAATGCAATTGGTATAATTTCTTACAGGCTAAAGCTTGTAGTAACTGGAAGGTCAAGGGGGAGGATGATAAAAACTTAGAAAGATCGCACTGATAAAATTGATTAAATCGGCTATTGAGGTGAATTCGTACAAAAAATTGAAAATTGTTTAAAACATAATGTTATTCATAGAAAAAATCAGGCCACTGAAATGGCCTGATGTAAAGGATGCTAATAGCTAGTACTTACCTCAAGCATCAATCGTGATATCACCGGCAGGAATGCACTGACATGTCAAACATGCCCCCTCATCAGAGGGCTCCACACCATTCAGATGCTGTACGTTCCCTGCAATCACCCTAGTTGAACAGCTTTCACATTGTCCAACACGACAACCACTAGGCATTTGAATCCCAAGCTTTTCCCCAAAATTAAGTAGAGTACCTTTATCCGTGGTCCAAATCTCTGTTCTTCCTGATTTTGCAAAAATGACTTTATGACGTAATGAGGGATCATTATTTATTTTTGCTGGAGAACGAAATATCTCGTAGAAAATAGCAAATGCAGGTACACCTCTCTCCTGAAGCCCTCGCGATATCGCATCCATCATAGGCTGCGGACCACACATGTAATAACGAGCATTATTCTCAATAAGATATGCCTCGACATCTCCCGCACCAACGTAACCAGCTCTATCATAATCCAATCCTGGAATATCACAGTCGAGGGGCTGATTGTAGATATTAATTACTTTAAGCCTGTCAATAGACGCATTTAGCTCCGCAATTCTTTTCTTAAACGCATGTAGCCTACTATTTTGATTAGCATAGAAAAGCCAGATCTCCGGACCTTCCGCTTGGGGGTTAATAGACTCCAGATAGGAAATGAATGGAGTAATTCCAATACCGCCAGCAAAGATTACGACAGGCTGGACGGCATTGAGCGGGACAATGAAATTCCCCCCAGGAGGGGTAAGTTCAACATCCTTGCCTATCTGCAAATGCGTGTTTATGTAGGATGACATTATTCCTTCAACATACTCACCTTTCTCATCAGTCGCTTTCTGATGACGGACAGAAATGGAATAGGTTTTACGGTCATGAACAAACGCAGGGCCTGTCAGCGAATACGCCCGGGTAACGATCTCTTCAGAATCGCTCATCGGACAACAGCTAACAGTGATATGCTGGCCCGGTTCATAATCAGGTAAGTAGCCTTCACTGTTCGATTGGAAGGTAATTGTCGTAACATTATCTGCTTCTTTTTTCAGTTCAATGACTTTGAATGTTTTACGACCTTCCCAGGGGCGCCTTATCAGCTCAAAATCATTCAAGCGGCGAATGCGGCAGCGGAATGAACGCAAAGGTAAAGCACCGCTGACTGGATCATAGCTATCACCGCTGATTAAACTATTGTAATTGCTACTGTACTCACCTTTAACCGGGTATGAAGGTTTGCCAAAATCAGGACAAGCCTGCCACCACCCAAACTCAGCAATTACAGTTTCATGAGAGAGTTTGGCTTCCACTTTTGCTCTAAATCGAGCAAGACCTGCTCTCGTTTCAATTTCTACCCAATCCCCCGTCTTGATACCTTCTTCGTCAGCCAGAGTTGCCGAAATGTCTACCGTTGGATAAGGTGCTTTTTTTCGTAGGCTAGTCAGGCTTCGATGTTGGCTATGACAGAAGAATCCGCTTTTAACGGATGTCAGCATTAATGGATAATCAGGATCGTTGCGCTGGTATTCTTGCGGCTGTACATACTCAGGTAAAGGATTGTAACCATAGTGATGAAGGATCTCAGAGTAAAACTCTGCACGTTTTGTTTCTGTATTGAAACCTGCCAGATATCCACTATTTGGGTCTCTGAAAGCATATTTTCTGACTTTATGCTCAAGCGGGATATCGTAACCTTCTGGCTTATTTCTGAGCATCTCAACAGTCAAACCTAATGGTTCTAGTTGATAATTCCAGGCTGCCTCAATATTGCCGTCGAAGAACGCTTCATTCATTCCTAACCGGCATGCAAGATCGAAAACAATCTCAAGGTCGGAACGGCTTTCACCGCGCGGAGAGACCATTTTTTTTCTCAACTGAATGTGGTCCTGAGCAGCAGCACTACTTTCAAACCCGGTTCTTAGGCCTTCGCGCTCCCAGGCAGTGTTAACTGGCAGAAGGATATCAGCATACTTTGATGTAGGCGTTTCAAACAAATCTACATGGGCATAAAACTCAAGCGCCTCAAGCGCCTGTTGTCCGAGAGAAGTATCACTTTGTGAAAGTAATATGTTGGCACCAAAGCCAATTAACCCGCGAATTTTATAGGGTGTACCTTCTAATACTGAATGCCAGATATCCTGAGAATGAACCCAACCTTGTGAAGGCGGCCCGATAGGCCTTTCTTCAAGGCCTAATGCTTTATCCCATTGTGATTTAGGCATCAATGTCGGTGAATTAACCACATTTACCGGGTGGCTGGCATAGATTCGATTACATCCTTCCTGATCGAAACAACCGGTTAAAGCATACAGTGTCGCAATCGCACGTTCTGTTTGGGTGGCATTAGTGTGTTGAGCCACTCCAGACCAACTGTGGTAGGCGATTTTCTTGGCCCCGGCAATCAAACTCGCAGCGGCTTCAATTGACGCAACAGATACCCCGGTGATACGGCTTACGTTTTCTGGGTCATAATTAGCCAACATATCTTTAAAAGATGAAAACGCCGTTTGGCAGGAAATTTTTGCACCATCAGCTATTGCGACTTCAACATTGCCCTCAAGTGCAGCTGTAGGCATCAGCGTTTCTTCAGTTCGAGTCTCGGAATCGATAAATGTGACTTGCTGGTTGTGTTCGTCCCAAACTGTATAGCGATTACTGATGGCAAGTGGGTTAATATCTTTTTCCCGAAGAAAATAACCATTATCATTTCGAACCAACAAAGGACCATTAGTCCAGTTTCGAACAAACTCATGATTAAACAGGTTTCGTTCTACCAGGAGATGGCTTAACCCCAAAGCTAATGCACCGTCAGTTCCAGGATTGACATCAAGCCAGGCATTTGCTTCTTTCGCTAAGGGTGTCGGGCGAGGATCCACGACAATCAGTTTTGCGCCGTTATTTCGACCAGTACCAATCGCACTAGCCTGGGCAAGCCAAGTATTCGCGGGGTTATGCCCCCAAAGAAGAATAAGATCGGCATGGGAATAATCAGCAACAGGAATGCCGCAGCCAAAGGTCCATCGATGTGCAACGTCTTTATGCCAGTTACATATCTCAGTTCCATAGCTGGTATTTGGGCTGCCATAGATACGAACAAATCGCTCTAACCATTCAATTGCATCACTGAGGGGGGTACCGCTTGGGCTCGTAAAGCCGAAAGCGACAGATTCAGCTCCATCCTCTCGTTTAAATTTTTCCAGTTGTCCGGCTATCGTTGACATAGCCTCTTCCCAACTTATACGTTGCCAGCCCGGATCCTCTGCACCTTTAGGATGAGTTCTCTTCATCGGGTACAGAATTCTATTTGCGCTGTCCACCAGCTCAGGTGCCGCTTTCCCCTTCATACACATGGCCTTACCATTAGGGTGTTCAGGGTTAGCCCGTACCTTGATCAGGTGGTCATTTGCTACTTCACTCAGCGTCCCACACCGCGAACGGCAAAGTGTGCAATATCCGGGAATAATATCTGACATTGGAAACCTCACTACTAAAAACAGTTAATATTCTTTAAAATTGCCGACGGCCTGTGCTTCGTTGCGCGCGACATGCGATTTTCCACCACGGCCGCCGTGGCGGCGAAGACGAAGAAGTCGTTCATGCCCTGCGCCTTGCCCCGCTCGGCCGGGGTGTGGCAGTCGGTGACCATCGCC
>JAADJE010000111.1 GCA_013150915.1 Gammaproteobacteria bacterium | reverse complement strand
ATTTTTATGCCGCTAGGGGCTTTGATCCTCTGGTCCGGTCTCAAATCTTTCCGGATTGATGTCTTAGCGGCTACAAATGAAAGTTGATTACTTGGAATAGCTTGGTAGGAGACATCCATTTACGCCCGGAGATTTCCTTGAGCTTACTTGGGGAATCACTGGTTTATTCATGAAATCTGAACAATATTCCTGCGTGCCAGGAAGCTGGAATAGCAAGGTGACGAGGTTCTGGTGCTGTTCGAAGTGGAAGACAATGCCATCAACTATGAAGTCGCAGTCGCATTTCACGCCCACAAGCTCAAATCCTCCGCTCGCGCTGTCGGTGCGTATGAACTGGCTGATCTGTGTGAAATCCTGGAGACCGCAGGCAAGGCCGGCGAATGGGATGAGATAGATCTGTTTTCTGCACAGATGAGACCTGCCCAGGTGCGGATATTGAACAGCGTCAACAGGCTGTAATAGACTCGAAAACCTGCCGCAACTCAGCTTTTTCTTATGGCAATAAGCCAAACCCTATGGTTTGTAACTTTCCTGATGAAAAAACTTGTTAATTTATAGGTCTCACCTTTTGAAGTGATCTACGCACCACTTTCGCCCAGCATTTTTCGAAGGTGGTCAATCATTTTTTCTGCCGTATCACCAATCTGGTGAAGTTCTCCGGCAGACAGGTGTTTTTCAATATCCTGGAAAAGATATTCCTTGAAATTTTGTAGCTTAATGAACATTCGGCGGCCCTTGGCGGTGATGAAGAGATGGTAACGGCGCCGGTCTGCCTGCGAAATCTTACGTTTCAAAATCCCTATTTTCTCCAACCGCATGATTGAGCGGCTCACCGCCGTCTTGTCAAGTCCCCAGAAATCAATAATATCGCTGGCGGTCACTCCCTTACAGAGGAAAATCGCTTCAATGATTTTCCACTCGATCATCGTAACACCGTCCTTCAGTTCTATTTTGACCCTGAAAAGACGATGAAATAAATTCGACAGCACATACAAACGATTAATTTCCCGTTTCAGCGACTCGGGCGGAAATGTATCTTGGTGTGACAATTTCGGTGTGTATTGTTCCAACATAAAGATTCCTTTTCATACGATTCACGCAAATCACATGCGCACAATACAATATCAGTTATTCCTTGACAATCTCATTTGCAACTAATATGATCTCATTTACAACTAATATGATCTCATTTGCAACCATTACAACCAGTGTCTGATTGAGCTAGCCTCGTGTCATTTAGTGAAAAAATCTCATTAAAATTTATCTCTTTGGGACATCCTGAATCCTTGTGCAACCGTGTGTTAAATTTTTTGTTATGGGGAAAACAGCAATGAAGAGTCGTTACTTGAAAAGCATTCAAAGAGGTACAAAAAAAGGTGGTTTGATATCTTTCATAACCGTATTGATGGTGGTGTGGCCTTTTCCGCCTGTGCTCATGGCACAGGATACAGTGCTCGAGGAAGTCATCGTGACTGCACAAAAACGGGAACAGAATCTGCAGGAGGTGCCTATCTCTGTGGCAGTTATTAGTGGTGAAGTAATTTCGAATCAGAATTTAGTGTCCCTTCAGGATCTTGCCTATAATACGCCGGCTGTAACGGTCATTCAGGGGGGGCCGTCCGACCGCCTTTCCATACGCGGTGTCTTCTCCGGGAATAACGTCGGTTTTGAACAATCTGTCGGGATGTTCGTTGACGGTGTCTATAAAGGCCGGTCACGCTATTCCCGGTCGCTCTTTATGGATGTAGAACGCGTGGAGATTCTCAAAGGCCCGCAGAGTACGTTTTTTGGTAATAGTGCGATTGCCGGCGCCCTGAACATCACAACCCGTAAGCCCGGCGACCGGTTCGAAGGCTATGTGTCTGCACTGTATGAACCGAATCATGGCGAATACAACGCCGAGGCCGCTTTTGGCGGGCCGATCTCCGACACACTCGGTGCTCGTATCGCTATCAAGAAGTGGGGTATGGATGGCTATGTTAAAACTCTGGGCACGGCCACGAATGAGGATGGCCCGCAAGGCGACGATATATACGGGCGCACAACCCTGGTGTGGGCACCATCCGAAAACTTTGATGCAAGCTTAAAGGTAGAGCTGGGAAAAACCGATACTGGTGTCAGCCGGCCGAACCAGCTCTTTCAATGCCCACCGGATCCAGCACTGTTTCCTTCTCCAGGAGGATTCTGTTCGGTGGCGTTGGCAGCAGGTGATAATGTTGTACTTGATAAAAAACGCTCCCTGGGCCCAGGGGGTGAAGGAGATGTGCTCAAAACACGTGATTATGTGCTGACCCTGAATTATGAGAACAGGGGGCATATCTTTACTTCTATCACCGGTTTTTCCAATATGGATTTCAGGTCAAAACTCGAAATCGATGTGACCTCGCAGAAATTATTCAACGTATTTGTTGATGAAAACTATGACCAATTCAGCCAGGAGTTCCGGGTTGCTTCACCGACAGGTAAGCAATTTGAATACCTGGGTGGGGTTTACTACCAGGAAGGTGACCTGGTTTCATCGCAGCAATTCACATTCTTTTTCCTGACGCCCGTTATTTCGCGTATCCCACCCTTTGCACCCCTGGTTCCATACCTGCCATTCGCCCAGGAAACCGGCTTTGACCAGAGTGATAAGACGTATTCGGTCTTCGGTTCGTTAACCTGGAACATATCCGACGCTCTCAGGCTGGCGGTAGGAGTGCGTTGGATGAAGGTAAAAAAAGACGCCACGCAGCGTGTCTCCTTTGGTACGGGGACAAGGGATTATGGCGGTAGGGTAGCTTTTCCTCCAGCCGTTGCGCCGCTGGGCGATGTGTTTGGTGCAATGCTGGCCAGAGCCCGTGTTGTCCCGCTCTCCCGTAGTGACAGTGATCTGATGCCATCGGTTAATGTGAATTATGATGTTAACGATGATGTCATGGTCTATTCGAGCTATGCGCAGGGCTTCAAAGCCGGCGGTTTCGACGCGCAAGATACCAAGGGTGATCCAGACGGTCTCCCTTTTGCTCCGGAGTTTGTCGACGCCTACGAGATCGGCATGAAGAGCCTCTGGCTGGATGGCGCCTTGAAATTAAACTTGGCCTTGTTTCGCAGTGAGTACCAGGATCTCCAGGAGAGTGCCTCCCAGTTACAGGGAGACGCCATCATCTTTGCGGTAAGTAATGTGGCATCCATGACCTCGCAGGGAATAGAGTTAGAGACGCAATGGGCCATCACTGATCGTTTAAACGCCAATCTGTCATTTACCTACCTGGATGCGAAATACAATGATTTTCCTGATGCGGGCTGTACGGCGGCCCAGGCGGTAGCAACTCCCCCGGGAACTACCTGTGTTCAGGACCTGTCTGGTAGATCCAGGCCATTCTCACCCGATTACAGCGGTAACCTGAGGCTGCAATATGTTCATCCTCTGCCGCGGAATCTGCGCTTACTGGGTGAGTTGGGGGTTTATTTTACCGACGGCTATTTTCTGGCGGGGGATCTCGAACCTGTGCTGACCCAGGATAGTTACACAAAGTTCGATGCCAGATTGTCACTGGGCAGCGCTGATGGCCGTTGGGTTCTATCACTTATTGGAAAAAATCTTAGCGATGAATTAATTCTGAACTGGGGTAGCGATCAACCTACATCACCTGGCAGTTATGTCGCCCTGATCGAACGGCCCAGGAACATCGCCATCCAGGGGCAGTACCGCTGGTAAATACAATGACTGAAAAAATAATCTCACGACGCGACTTTCTCATTTTGACTTCGGCACTACTAACCACGAGCGTGACGGGGTTTTCGTCCGCAAGAGACCGTGCATCCCCCAACATTCGGAAAATCGAGGTGAACGGCCTGGTGTTCGACGTAACGATGGCCGGGCCCGAAGAGGGCCGACCGATATTGCTGCTGCATGGCTTCCCGCAAAGTGCACAATCCTGGTCTGCCGTCAGTGAAGTATTAGTCCGGCAGGGCTTTCGAACAATAGCGCCCGATCAGCGTGGTTATTCTAAGGGCGCCCGGCCCACAGACGTGAGTGCGTATACGTTCAAGGCGTTCATGTCTGATGCGCTGGGAATCGCTGATGCCCTGAATCTGAGCAGATTTGATTTAAGTGGATTCGGTATGGGCGCCGCACTGTCCTGGATGATTGCGGCGGCCCAGCCGGATCGGGTTCGTTCGTTGATGGCATTGCGTTTTCCGCATCCGGCCGCCTTCGCAAAAGCGGTTCGTGAAGACCCTGAACAGCAGCAGGAATGGCAAAAAATCGAAAACAAAATGAACATAAATACATTGGCGAGTGTTGAAGCCCGGGCAGCCGCACAACTTGAAAACGACGCCGCGCCATTCAGGCGTTTCCTGCTCGACAGCGGTCTGCCGGCCGCCATTACAGAGAAGTATGTCAAACGGCTGCAGGAACCGGGCGCCCTCGCCGGAGCCTTGTCCTGGCATCAGGCCATATCATTGGATGAGTTTGCCAGTGTGCCGGTTGTAACGGTCCCCACTTTGTTCGTATGGAGCGAAGGACCGGCCCTTACTGCCAGGACAGCAAAAGCGACAGCAAACTACGTTAATGCTGAATACGAGGAAAGATTTCTGCAAGACGTGGGGCATTTCTTTCTGGAAACAGCACCGCAAGAAATTGCACCCTTGCTTCTCGATCACCTCAATATGACGAAGTAATGCTCAGATTACTCATGGTTACCTGATCTGCCAAATAATTCCAACAAGTTCAAAGGAGTGCCAGATGTATTACCCGGGTCTTGAAGAAAAAAATGTACTTTTAATTGGTGGTCACTCCAATCTCGGTCAGCATGTAACGAAGTTATTTGCTGAGTCTGGGGCCAATATTGTTATTTGGGCGCGGGATACTAAAAAGGCAGAACAGGTGGCAACTGAAGCACGCAGGTCCAACAAGGGAGAGGTCGCCGTAGTAGAAGTAGATGCAACGGACTGGGACTCTGTGGAGCACGCTGTGAAGAAAACACAGGAGTTCGGCGAACTGGATATATTTTACCAGGGCGTTGGCTGGGATGTACTCGGGCATTTCCTGGATCTCGATCCCGGTTTGTGGGACACCATCTATGAACGCAATTTCAAGAGCGTCATGATGGCCTACAAGATTGTCCTGCCGATCATGATAGCGCAACGCAACGGTTGTTTTATTTCCATGAGCAGTGTGATGGGAAGACGGCCGACGCCGATCGAGCCGGTATACGGCGCCTTTAAGTGCGCGCTCATCCACCTGGCTCAGACACTGGCGCTGGATGTTGGACAATATGGAGTCCGGATAAACGTGGTGGCGCCTGGCCCAACGCCACCGAAGACGCTGGATTCCGTCAGCGCCAACAGCACCTTTCATGATTTTATGGCGGATATGGACGAGTTTAGAGCAATTGAAAAGAGTTTTGCTGCACAAATTCCTCTACAGCGAACCGGTGATCCCGAAAACTGCGCCCATGCGGTGTTGTATCTGGCATCACCGGTCACAGGTGGATATCAAACGGGCCAGGTTATCGGAGTAGATGGCGGCTGGTGGATGCCTAAATAATATATTTAATTGGGAACGATATGTATTACCCGGGTCTTGAAGGTAAAAATGCGCTTTTAATAGGCGGTAATTCCAATATCGGACAATATGTGTCCTTATTATTGGCCGAATCTGGCGCCAACATCGTGATTGCCTGCCGCGATACCAAACGGGGCAATGAAATCGCCGAGGAAGCCCGTGCCTTTGGCAAAGGCGAAGCGGTTGTCGTTAAAACTGATTGCTCAGACTGGGAAGCCATCGAAAATGCCGTATCCAGGGTGCATGAATTCGGTGCTATCGATATTCTTTATCACGGGGTTGGTGGTGATTGGCCGGGTCATTTTCTCGACCTTGATCCTGAGTTGTGGGACAAACTCTACCAGCTGAATTTCAAGAATATCCTGATGGCCTATAAAATCGTCCTGCCGATCATGAAGCAGCAGCGTAGCGGCTGTTTTATCACTATGAGCAGTGTGATGGGCCGGATCCCTACACCCATGGAACCTATTTACGGCGCCCTGAAGTGCGGTTTGATTTACCTGGCTCAGACCCTGGCGCTTGACCTCGGGCCTTACGGCGTCCGCATCAATGTGGTTGCGCCCGGCCCCACACCGCCTAAAGATCCCGATCGATTGAGCGAGGGTAGCCTCCTCAAGACCCTGATCGAAAATAAAGAACTGGTGGAAAATCTAACTGCAGAAATTTTGCCACAAATACCTTTAGGTAAGCTGGGCGACCCCGAAGCTTGTGCCCATGCGGTGTTGTATCTGGCATCACCGGTCACAGGTGGATATCAGACGGGCCAGGTTATCGGTGTAGATGGCGGTTGGTGGATGCCGAAATAATTAAAGGAACCTGACCAGATTGTTTAATACGGAGTAACCAGACAGGAACTACTTCATAAGACTGATTTCCAGGACTCGACTATGCGAATCGTACGCTTTGAAATAAAAGAATGCATAAGATATGGAGTGCTTAGGGGGGAAGATATACAGGTATTATCAGGCAACCCGTTTGATGATGCGAATACGGCAGTTGCGCTTACGGCACAATTGACAGAAGAATCCTGTCGCCTTGAGCGGGTCAGCTTACTGGCGCCATGCGAACCTTCCAAATACATTGGTATAGGGATTAACTATCGGGCCACCGCTGAGGCGCTTAATTTCCCCGTCCCGGAAAGACCCATACTGTTTCTAAAGCCCCCATCGGCGGTTATCGGGCCGGATCAGAATATTGTCTTGCCAAAATCCCCGGTAAAGGTGGTTTGTGAAGGGGAGTTGGCGGTTGTGATCAGCCGACGATGCAAGAATATCAGTGAAAAAGAAGCCCCCTCGCATATTCTGGGTTACACCATAACCAATGATGTCACCGATGCATCTAAATTCGAGAGTGATAGCGGTAATCCGACACGGGCAAAGGTGGCGGATACCTTCGGTCCGCTTGGTCCCTGGATTGAAACCGAACTGGATCCCCGGAACCTGACACTTAAAACCTATATCAATGGCCAACAAGCACAACACGGCACAATCGGGGATTTGATTTTCAGTATCAATTATTGCCTGAGTTTTATCTCACACCTCATGACCTTGCTACCCGGGGACATCATCGCAACGGGTACTCCACAGGCTCCTGCTGAAGTGAAACCCGGCGATTTGGTGGAGGTCAAGGTGGATGGCATTGGCACACTCAAAAATGGGGTGGTTGGCTTACCTCAGGGGCCACATGACGAGCGGGAGAAATAACAGACATGCAACATTTACCATTCAATAAGATCCATGACATCAGTATTAAACTGGGTGAAGAAACGGTGGATTTCCCCGGCATGACGTTCTTTTCCCGGGACGAGGAGGAACGCGAGATCGATGGCGCCATGTACAGGGGTTCCTTTTTACATCTGTTTGCACATTGCGGCACCCATATGGACGCACCTTCACATTTACTGGACTACGATAAAACCATTGATCAGTTCCCCCTCGACAGGTTCATCAGGCGGGCTGTAGTGCTCGACATTGAAGGCGCATCAATTTCCCGCGATGTGATTGCCCACGCGGATCTCGGGGAGGGAGATGCCTTAATTCTGAGGACGCAAAATTCGGTGCTGGGGCGTAGTGTCAGTAAAACCATATCCCCTGACTATACCTGGCTGGAGACGTCTGCTGCCGAATTCTGTGCCGAGTGTTCTGTCAGCCTGGTTGGGTTTGACTACTTTGTTGCGGAGCAACCCGGTTCACAAGGTGCGGTCATGCACCGCACCCTTCTTGGCAACGACATTATTATTCTGGAAGGATTGAATTTAAAAAACGTTCAGCAGGGCGTTTACACGCTAATTTGTTTGCCGCTGAAAATACCAGGATGCGAAGGTTCTCCTACGCGTGCTGTCCTGTTGCAATAAACATATGCAGGCCTAAGGGAAAGCAAATCATGTGGAAGAAGCCAAGAAACCTGGATGATTGCCATAATATTGCTGATTTACGTGAACTGTCCAGGCGCCGTTTGCCGGGACCTTTTTTTCATTTCCTGGATGGGGCAGCGGAAACAGAATATACAGCAAGCAGAAATACCGCTGCCTTTAATGAAATAAATTTAATACCCAGATGCCTGGTAGATGTCAGCTCTGTTGACACGTCTACAACGGTACTGGGCCAGGATATTGAGTGGCCGGTGATCTGTGCACCGACGGGTGCTTCACGATTTTTCCATGCCCAGGGCGAATTGGCCGTTGCACGCGCAGCAGCAGACGCAGGGACACTCTACAGCCTGTCAGTAATGTCTACCTACAGCCTCGAGGAAGTAGCAGCCGTGAGTGCTGCTCCCAAGATGTTTCAACTCTACATATTCCGGGATCGTGACTTCACACAGGCATTGATCGAACGGTGCAAACGAGCGGATTATCGCGCCTTGTGCCTGACCGTGGATACCGCCGTACCCGGGAATCGTGAGCGTGATTTACGCACGGGCCTGGGTGTTCCACCGAAATTTACACTGGCGAATATTGCTGGTTTTACGATGCACCCAGGATGGTTGGTCGGCCTAGCAAGCAAGGGACCGCTATCCATGCCGAATGTGGCAGATTGGACCGGTAGCAATAACATTGTGGCGCACAGTAAATTTTTCGGCGAACAACTGGACCCGTCTGTCACGTGGAAAGATGTTCGTGAAATAATCGAGGTCTGGGGTGGTCCTTTTGCCCTGAAGGGTATTCTGTCCGTTGATGATGCACGCCGTGCGGTCGATATCGGTGCAACTGCAATCATTGTTTCCAATCATGGCGGACGCCAGTTGGATGGTTCGGCAACGTCGATCGAGGTGCTGCCGGACATCGTAGCGGCTGTGGGTGATCAGATCGAAGTGATCCTTGACGGGGGGATACGCAGGGGAACCCATGTGTTGAAAGCCCTTGCTTGCGGTGCAAAAGCATGTTCCATCGGTCGACCGTACTTATATGGGCTGGGTGCAGGAGGCGAAGCGGGCGTAACGAAAGCCTTGCACATCTTGAGAACGGAAATAGTGCGTGCAATGACATTATCAGGGTGTACTGACGTCGAGGATTTAGATGAAAGTTTTGTTTCTTCCAAGCATCGTCTTTGGAGTAAAAGCGTAGCGTAAGGTCATCACAGTCCTGTGGCTTTCCAGCCTCAACAGGTTAGAATGTTTGTCGGGTGGGCAAAAATAAGCAGGTGTTTGGCGCCATGAACAGGCTTGTAAAGTTACAGATTCTCGCGTTTTTAGTAATGGCTTCGGTTAATGTCAGCCACGCGCTGACGTTTACCGTGACCAACGAAGCCGGTGAACCGTTACCCCAGGTCATGTTCAGCCGTTATCCGCTTGAGGCCCCGCCAGCTGATTTGGCTGACAACGGCTATGCGCCAAACGGTGTTACCAACCAGGCTGCGACTTCGTTAACGCGATTTACCAATGCCCAGGGCGTCGTGACTTTCGATGACATGGATTCACCGGTGAAATACCGGGCCCGTGCACAGGGTTACGTCGATGCCTATTTGACCGAAACCAACGGCAA
>JAADJE010000051.1 GCA_013150915.1 Gammaproteobacteria bacterium | reverse complement strand
TTAACGCACTGCTGGTGCCGACAGTTGCAGCGCTATTGGGCTGGACTTTCGCCATGGCCATGGGCGGCGTATTCGCCCTGGTGGGTGCCGGATTAATGCTTATGGTGCGTACTGACCGGCCATTCGACACACAGGGCCAGACACTCTCAGAAAATTGTATTTGATCTGGCAGAAGCTCCCACAGTTCGGAACGGGTGGACATACCACAACTTATGAGTCAGTCTGCAATGCTGTGTATCATTCCCGGTTAGGGATGATCGGGACCCACTCCCCAAGCCCATACGATTCTCGTATAGCCCCTAGTGAAGTCTGTATTACTTCAAATATCCATTTTTCCAATATGATAGCCACATGAATTGGTCTGCAAATTTGCAGACCAGCTCCCTGTGAAACTGGCACCGGGAAAGGTGGGTATTAGGGGAAGAACAGATGGTGGCGTCACTAGACAATATTAAAGTTATAGATGTTACCCAGGGGGTTTCGGGCCCCTTGTGTACTCGCAATCTCGCACACATGGGCGCGGATGTTGTAAAGATCGAGCGACCGGAAGGAGGGGATATTACAAGGCTTTGGGATACCGTGGCGAATGGCCATAGTTCCGGCTTTGTATATGCAAATTTCAACAAACAGAGTGTCGCAATAAACCTGAAAACTGCACAAGGCCAGAAGATTATCAAGCAACTGGTCAAAGATGCAGACGTCTTTATTGAGAATTTTGTGCCTGGCACTGTTGCTGGTTGGGGATTGGACTATGAATCCCTGAAGATTTTGAACCCCAAACTTGTTTATTGCAGTATTTCGGGTTTCGGCCAGGACGGCCCCTTTGCCAACCGAGCAGCCTTTGATCTGATTATCCAGGGGGAGTCGGGGCTGATTCCCACCAACGGCACCGAAAATGAATTTGCCAAAGTTTCACTTTCTATCTGCGATATTTCTGCAGCGATGTACGCGACTACCGCGATATTGAGCGCACTTTATTACCGGCAAGACCACGGTGTAGGCCAGTATATTGATATTGCAATGTTCGACTGCATCATGAACTGGATGGGCTACTTCCCGTACATGTATTGGTACAAAGGTGAGTTACCCAAGCGGGTTGGTGTGCAGCACCATACCATGGCGCCATATGGGCCCTATGTTGCCGGTGATGATAAGTACGTCATCGTTTCGGGAAGTACCGGGGGTCGACAGCTTTGGGTGAAATTCTGTGAGGTTCTTGATTGCACAGAGTTGATTGACGATTACAGGTTTGCAACCAATGAAATGAGAATTAGCAATCGAGTGGAATTGGACAGGCTCGTAACCCGTGCATTTGCAAAGCATGGTGCTGATGTCTGGATAGAGCTGTTGCATCAGGCAGGTATTCCATGCGGACGCTTAAACACCCTGGCTGACGCACTGAATCACCCGCAGGCGATCTATCGCAATTTGTATACCGAAGTTGAGTCAACATTGGGTCCGGTCAAGATGGTGGACTTCCCTGTTCGTAGTTCGGTCACGGAAAATAACTGTGACCTTGGCCCCCCTGTTTTAGGCGAACACACAATGGCTGTGTTGAGGTCATTGGGTTATACGGAAGAGGCGATGGAAAAACTCAAAGCCGGGGGTGCAATTGCTTATTAATGATGCCGAGCTGGCAGTAGCCAGACAGCTTGATAAAAGCCGGTGGTTGCCGGCACTAATTTCATATGAGGTGTAGAGAATGCTTAGGAGTATGTTGCTGGTTCCGGCGGATGATTCCTACAAGATCAACAAGGCCATTAATGCGGGTGCAGATGCCGTATTGATTGACCTGGAGGACTCTGTAGCTGAATCTGAAAAAGCCAATGCCAGGCGAGTAATGGGTCAGGCTGCAATTGCAACCCTGCCAATATATGTTCGTGTTAATGCCATTCATGGCGAGTTTTTCATGGACGATATCGATGCAGTACTGGATATGGAGTGTGAAGGAATAGTCATTCCGAAGGTTGAGTCAGCCAGCGATATGAAGATCTGTCACTGGTTCCTGTCACAGATGGCACACAAGAGAGATCGCCACGCCAGTGAACTGGACCTAATTCCCATCTTGGAGACCGCCAAGGGCATCGCGAATATAAGAGAAATAATTACTGCATGTCCGCTGGTAAGTCGTGTTTCTTACGGGGCGGGTGATCTTCAGGCGGACACAGGGTTGGTCTGGACGGAGGACGAGACTGAGCTGCTCCCCATCCGCATGAGCCTTGTGATTGAGTCTGCTGCCGCCGGCTTGCTGCCCCCGTTTGATACCCCCCATTGGGAGTTTAAGGATATGGATCTACTGCGTGAATCTGCACAGCGCAGCAGGCGGCTTGGTTTCGGAGGGAAGATGTGTATTCACCCCGCCCAGATCAGGGTGATTCACGAGGCATTCTCAGCGACTGCCGAGGAACTGCAATGGGCGCGACAGGTAGTTGAAGAATTTGAAGCAGCAGAAGCGCAGGGGAAAGCGTGTATCACTGTCAATGGCCATATGGTGGATTATGCGGTGGCCAAAAGGGCAAGGAACATCCTGGCAATCCCAGCTTTGGATGATTCTCAGACATAAATCCTGAGTGCAATATTGATTCGGTCGGTTAAAAGGCTGACTGGTGCTGAATTCTTGAGGAGCTTAAATGATGACTATTTTGAATGACGACCACTTGATAGTTAGGGACCAGGCACGAAAATTTGCTGAGCGCGAAGTGGTGCCCATTGCCACAGAAATTGACGTAAATGACACGGAGCTACCGGACAGTCTGCTGGACAAAATGGCGGCAATGGGCTGGTTCGGCATGACCATCCCGGAGGCGTATGGAGGTGTTCCCTTTGATACGCTGACGCAGGTGCTTATTACCGAGGAACTCGCCCGGGGTATGATGTCTGTCGGCCGGGTTATACATCGCAATTTGATGAACGGCTGGATTCTGAATAAGAGCGGGACCGAGCAGCAAAAGAAGAAATATCTGCCACGCATTGCGGATGGCAGCCTGCGTACCGCCAATGGTGCAACCGAGCCTGAGGCTGGATCAGACTTTGCCAATATAAGTACAACTGCGGTGAAAAAAGGTGATCGATACCTATTGAATGGAGTGAAACAGTTTATTACCTGGTCCAGCCAGGCCGATATGATTTTTCTTTACGCCAAAACCGATACCAAAGCTCAACCAAAGCACCGGGGTATCAGTTGTTTCCTGGTGGAAAAGCAAAGAGGCGGATTCGACGAACCCAGAATGGTGGGCACCCGGCTTCCCATGGCTGGCTATCACGGCATGCACACCTGGCAAATTCAGCTTAATGATGTGGAGGTGCCGGAGGAGAATTTGCTGGGTGGAGTCGAAGGCAAGGCCATGCCGCAACTGATGAATGGCTACGAGGCCGGTCGCATCGGTGCTGCTGCCACGGTGCTAGGCGTATCTCAGGCTGCGCTGGATGCAGCGCTTGGGTATGCGCTGCAACGCAAGGCATTCGACCGGACAATCAGTAAATTTCAGGCGATTCGATTCAAACTCGCGGATATGGTTACGGAAATTGAGGCAGGGAGGCAGATGCTCTATAACGTGGCCGAAAAGTTTGATCGGGGAGAGACCTGCGACATGGAATGCGGCATGGTTAAACTGTATTGCTCAGAAGTGCTTCTAAGGCACGCCTGGAATGCCCTGTACATACACGGAGGCAATGGCTACTGCACGGAGTTTCCTGTAAATCGATACTGGCGTGATTCAGCCGTCGGCTGCATCGGTGAAGGCACCAGTGACATCCAGAGAGAGATAATTGCGCGGCGCCTGTTGGGCGAAAGATAGTCAGAATTCGCGGAGGTAACCATGCAGGATACAAAAAGTGTGCTGAATGCCTATGAGGATATGCCTTTAGGCAAGATTTTCCACCACCATTGGGGACGCACACTCCATGGTAGTGATAATGTCATTTTTTGCAGCGAAACGGGTCAGTACAACCCGATTTATTTCAATGCAGAATATGCGCGCAGCCTGGGCTATGATGATATACCGATCCACCCATTGTTTGTATTCAATGTCGTAGGTGGCATGACCGTTGAGGATCTTTCTGAAGGCGGGGGATTGTTCCTCGGGATAGACCGATTGAATAACCTAAAGGCTGTCCACGCCGGGGACACACTCACCAGTTCATCGGAGATCGTGGCCAGAAGGCTATCAAAAAGTCGCCCGGGATGGGGCATCATCACCTGGCGAACCCGGGGGCTTAACCAGCGGGACGAATTGGTGATCGAATTTGATAAAACCAATATGGTGCGTTGTCGTGATGCGGAAAATGTTTGATGGGAGTACAAAATTTGTCAATACTTACTGGAAGTCATAACTATCTTGAAGACTTCAATGTTGGGGACAAAATCAGCCACAGAAGGGGGCGGACCGTAGATGCGTCCGAGAATACCTACTTTACTCTCACCACTTTGAACACTGCATCGCCGCATTTTAACAAGCATGAAATGGAAACCTACATGGGTGGCAGGTTTCCTGAACGCCTGGTCAACGGAGGGTTTACTATTTGTGTGGTGGTGGGTCTTACCACCCAGGATATCGCCGAGAACGCTATTGATGACCTGTCGTACACGAATATTCGCATGCTCACTTCGGTCCATCCCGGTGATACTTTATATGCCAATTCGGAAATACTGGAAACCAGGGATCTGGAGGATCGTACAGATGCCGGACTGTTGCGTTATCGGTTTGAGGGCACCAACCAGCGGGATGAACCCGTGGTACGTGGCGAGCGTACAATTCTGCTGAAGAAACGTGCTTTCGATTCTTTTTGAGAAGGCAAGCTACGAGGTACTACGATCCCAGATCACGGCAACTTAGCGCTGGATGTTGACAGCACTCCGGTAATTGCCGCGACCATTGGCCTCGGGGTCATTGCTGTGCCATCTGCATTATTTCTCCCCCTGATTGTTGGTGCCATGGTTGACGACCTGGGTCTGAGTGGCAGTGAGGCAGGCCTGGTGGTCGCTGTGGAAATGCTGAGCGTCGGCCTGGTCACTTTGGGGAGTTCTTTACGCATAGGACGCTGGAACCGGCGCACGCTGATGCTGGTTGGTCTGTGCATGATGCTTCTGGGTAATCTCTTATCGGCGCTTGCGACTACCTTGCTTCAACTTGCATCGGCACGCATCGTGGCGGCTATTGGCATTGGTGTCATCATGGCGGCTATGAAAGCAACCGTTGCCGCTGCCCGTAACCCGGTCAGGATCTTTGGCCTGCAGGGCATTTACTTTCTTGCGTTTAGTATTATTGGCTTTCCAGTCATGGCGCCCGTGATTAAGGTTTGGGGCCTTTCAGGGGCCTATATCGCAATGGCACTTCTGGTTATACCGGGTTTTGCCTGGGTACGCTGGGTCCCGCCTTTCAGCGCCGAACGTTTGCGCCTTCAGCCAGCCAGTTGGGGTTTCGTGGACAGGTGGACGATGGTCGTACTGGTGGCTCTGCTTGCCTATTTCATTGGCCGTGGTGCGGTGTGGATTTACCTGGAGCGACTGGGCATTGCCGCCGGTCTCAGCATACAAACCATTGCTAATGTTCTTGCCGGCGCCTCGGTGGGAGGTATCCTCGGGGCGCTGCTCGCTACCCGGCTGAATACGCGGCTGGGGATAATTAAGGCACTTACCTTTGGTATGGGTTGCTCACTCGGAAGTCTTTTATTGCTCGTGTATGGCATGAGTATCGAGACATTCCTGCCTGCGGTAGTTATCTTCAATTTTGCCTTTGCCTTTACGATGCCGTATCTGTTGGGCGCCTTGTCACACATTGATCCACACGGCCGGATTGTCGTGCTGGGGTTCACCATGCAGACTGCCGGCCTGGCGTTGGGCCCCGCTCTGGCAGCAGTTTTACTGGTCGGCAATGACTACACCATGATCGGCTGGCTGGGTATGGTGTTTTTTGGTGCCAGTTTTATTCTTTTCCGCCTGGCACTACTCCGATTAGCACCGTCACTGAAACAACCCCATAGTCCAGTCAGTCCCGGGAAAAGAAGAGAATTGTGAGCATGCAGACAACTACGAAACTGGTGGAGTATTGCGCAGAAGTTGAGTTTGACATGCTCCCGACGCCAGCGGTTGAGGCTGCCAAAATCGAGTTGCTTGATTGCCTGGGTGTTGGCCTTGCAGCCATTGATGCTCCCGGGGTTGCAGAGCTTATGCGACTCAATTCCGTCTGGGGAGGTAAACAGGAGAGCGCAGTGCTTGGCTACAACATCTCCCTTCCGGCACCCAACGCAGCACAAATGAATGCAACGATAATGCACGCCCGTGATTTTGATGACATCCATGCCAGATCGTTGACGCATCCCGGGATCATCTCGGTAAGCAGTGCACTGGCAACCGCTGAGCTGGTCGGTGGCGTATCGGGAAAGGATTTTTTGGCTGCACTCGCCATGGGTACGGATCTGATCTGCAGGCTCGGCATGGCAGTCCGGTCTGATCAGCCAAGGGGAGCGCTCGGCTGGCACTTTACTGCGGTTTTCGGCTTCCCTGCCAGTGCCGCAGTTGCGGGGCGTCTGCTGCGGTTAAATCAGGAAAAGATGCTGAATGCGCTCGCCATTGCCTACCATCAAAGTTCAGGTAATGGTCAGTGCGTACTGGATGGTGCACTGACCAAGCGTCTCGGTCCTGGATTTGCGGTCAGGGGTGGAATCACTGCTGCGTTGCTGGCAGAAGCCGGCGTTACCGGCGCAAGTGGCTGGCTTGAAGGTGAAGCAGGAATTTATCAGCTGTATTTCAGGTCTCCCTGCAATGATCGCACTCTATTATCTGAATTGGGGGTACGTTTTGAAGGGGCGAACGTGGCGACGAAGCGCTACCCTGGCTGCGGGGCTGTGCATCCGTATATCGATGCTACATTGCATTTGATGGGAAACAATAAATTTGCGACCGGGGACATTGAAGAAATTGTTGTCGTTCATGGTGAGGGCACCCGGTTCTTGATTGAGCCGGTCAAAGCGAAATGTGAACCGAGAAATCCTGTGGATTTGCAATTCAGCGTGCCATGGGTGGTGGCCACCGCCCTTGCGGAAGGAAAGGTCACGCTGGAGCATTTCACGGAGGAGGCAATTCGCAATGAGAAGATAACAAGCCTGTCAGCCAGGGTTGTACCGGTATTTGACAGTAAATTTTCCAGGATCGATGGTGCTGAGGCCGGTAAGGTAGAGCTGAAGTTAAAGGGTAAACGGCATCTGGCAGCGATGTGTGAAAACACCGTTAATGAAGGTGGCCAGCGAATGACTTTTGCTGACTGCACAAATAAATTTTATGCATGTGCGGATTTTTCTATTTTGGAAATTGATGCCAAGGCATTAAGAAAAGTGGTTGAATTGGTTAAGGATTTTGAAGATGTACGGGATGCATCCGAGCTTATCCGCCTGTTGCAACCGGGAAAATAATTACACTAGATGACCTTGTTAGTCAGTGTACCCAGCCCATCTATACCACCAACCATGGTTTGGTTCCTGTTTACAGTACCTGGAATACCAGGCGTACCGGTATAGATCAGATCGCCCGGCTGCAGGTGGAATAAATGAGAAAGTTCAGAAATAAGGGCTGGAGGCTTCTTCAACATATCCTTGAGGTCCCCTTCCTGTCTCAAGTAGCCATCAACAGTTAACCACATGCGTGCCTCGTTCAAGTGACCGACCCTGGAGACAGGATGGACGGGGCCGCAGGGAGCAGAGCCATCAAATGCTTTTCCGACATCCACAGCCCCACCGGATGTCATTGCCGTCAGTAGCAAATCCTTGCGGGTAAGATCATTACCAACTGCGTATCCAAACACATGATTCAGGGCAAAATCTTCATCCACATCTACCGCTTTTGTTCCAATTGCAACGACCAATTCAACCTCATGCACAAGGTTGTTGGTGCCTTGTGGATAAGGGATATTCACTCCATCTTCAACAATCGCATCACGATGCTTGTCAAAAATTATTGTTTGCCCCTCTGTCAGGTTCTGCAATGACGGCGCTTGTTCGAGGAGGTGCGGCGGTCTGGGGTAATTGATGCCAATGCAGTAAATTCTGCGAACCGGAAATCTTGTTTTGCTGCCGACGATCGCAAGTGATTTAACTGGAGGTGGGGAAAAGAAATATTCAAATCCCCACTGGTCGGTTGAACCTGAATTACTTGTTACCATAACGAGTTTTCCAGTTGGAGATGTACCACTTCAAAGAGACGCATGTCATTTTGAGAACCCCACGCTGTTTACAAATATGCAGATGAATAAATCTACCTCGGGGCTCACGCTGTCGCCCGCGCAATGAGGGTAAAGAAACCCTATCGTTATCTTGCTGAAAGTCATCGCTTGCTGGTTGAATCATCGGTTCCGAGGAAATTGATGTAGGCCACGACATCCATGATGGAAGCATCATCGATCAACGGATTCCTGACAGAGTCTGCCATTTGCTTACCCAACCTGTCCTGGTCGCTATAGCCAAGGGCGCCGGCCCGGAAATTCCTCAGTTGAGAGGCGAGGTACCAGTCGTCCGTGCCAGCGAGGCGTGGGGCGTCAGAATCCTTGTTTCCTTCTCCCCGCTGACCGTGGCAATCGGTGCATGTCGCATAGATTTCCCCGCCTCGGCCCAGGTCACCCTTGATCGTCTGCCGTGCCGGCGTACGGGGAAGAGAGGCAATGTAGCGCGCAAGCTGCACGACTTCATCGTCATTGCCGAGCGTACGGGCGAAAAGAATCATCTGACTTCCGTAGAGATCCCCGGGATGATTACCGCGAATACCGGCCTTGTAGTTGTTGATCTGCCTCTCCAGGTACCAGGCTTCGAGCCCGGCAATCTTTGGGGCATGCCGGGGGGTCAGACCCTCACCCTTAGATCCGTGGCACGCTGCGCAGGTATAGTAGAGTTCCTCGCCCGACCAGATCTTCGCCCCCCCGGCGTGGACGGCCATGCTCAGGCACAGTAGGGCGATAACCAATATAACCCTCAGCAACGCTGTCAATTCTCTCCTCCTTGCAGATATCTCATCCTCGAACTTCCGCACCACACACAGAGGCCTTCCCAAGTCTCTGGCGAGACATGGTAACCATGTAGGAACAGCTCAACCATTTGCCAAACCAAAGAAATCATGAAATACGCCATTGGGGTCATACTTCTTGCGGACTGCCCGTAACCGTTGCCACGCCTCCGGTGAGAACGAGCGGCGAATCTTTTGAGGATTCCCTTGCACATCGACCTCATTGATATAGTGACCGCTTGCGAAGGGTTGCATAGCTGTCGAATTTTTACGCAACCAGGCAAGAATCGCCGCGTCCTCCGCAGCGTTATCCCAAACCATAAAGATGCCAATATAGGCGCTGGCCTTGACCGAGAAGGCTGCATCCGGGAGAGGGTTTTGATGATCCTTCACGACGACCACGACGCGTGACCGCCGAGATGGCGCCTCCAGGAGGGACTCCCGGATATTAATGAGCGCATCCTTCGGTGTGTCCGTCCAGATATTGTCAACCGAATGGCGCTCTAAACCAAAACTTCGTTTCTTGCCTGGTCTCCCGACGAACATTGTCTCTAAATCTGTGGGCTGGAATTCAGATCTTTGTGCTGCTTTCCGGGCCATCGGGTGTCTCGTGACCTGACTTAAAATGCCTCGTGCCTCGGTTTCAGAGTCTGCGAAGACATCCACTCGTACTGTACACAGCAGGGTTTCGGCTGGCGGCGCGTTGATCGCTGCGGAAGGATCAGTGGCAAGGACCATGATGACTCCGGCTTTTTGCAGTCCGCCTTCGGCCAGATCCACTACCCAATCGGCCACTTCTTCAAGATAACTTGCTGGGAAGCTGTAAGTACTTGTGGCGATGAAACCCGGCCGGGGATAGAGCTTTAGATTAAAACGCGTTACTACACCCGGGAAGCCATTGCCGCCTCCACGCAGAGCCCAATAAAGATCCTGATGACGTTCGGGTGACACGCTAAGCAGATTACCATCCGCCGTGACCACCTCGGCACCGAGCACGGAAAAACATGACGGGCCGCCCCAGTTGTCCCAGTTGATGCCTATTCCACCGCCCAGCAAGTAGCCACCGAGGGGCACGGTTGGGGCACGCGCTACGGGAAAGGCATAGCCGTGCCGGGCAAGCTCATGATCGAACTGATAGCCCCACAGCGATGGCCCAACGTGTGCCGTGCCGCGATCGGGATCGACCGCAAGCCCTCTAAAGTTCCACATGTCCAGCAGCATGCCTTCATCGCGCAGGAAGTTGGCCCACTGGTGATGCCCGCCCGACTTGGCAGCGATCTTGAGGCCGGCGCGACGAGCATAACCAATTGCCTCCGATACCTCATTGACGGAGGTCGGGCGGACAATCAGTTCGGGATAACGGTTTGGCTTGCGCATCTGCCAGACCATGCTACGGCGCCACTCCTCATAATTGGATTCGCCCCGCGCGATAATGGGACCTTTTATGCGTGCAGCCAGACCTTGCCGGAGGGAGAAGAGTCCTTTAGTGGCAAACGCGGCGGCGGAGCGAACGAAGGGAAGCGTAGCCCCGAGCACTGCTGTGGCGAGGCCACCGAGGAACCTGCGCCGGCTTGCCTTTTTATTACACTTGCTTGTTCGCATCCTCACAACTCTTGCGCTTGCGCAGATACTTATGTTTTCGGTGCAGGATCAGAGCTTGACTCAGCAGTCCCGAACTCCACTGCACCACAGTAGGCCCGTTTTTTTACCAGTATAATCCGCTCACCTTCCAGTACCTGTTCATCATTTTGGTTATAACCTTCAAACCGGTAATGCACAGTTCCCGCATCGGGTCGTTCCGGACTGTCTTCCAGTCCCAGTATCTCAGAGCGGGCATAGAGTGTATCCTCGGGATGTACTGCCCTGTGTGAACGGATCTTGCTGAAACCAATTTCAGCAACGGTATTTTCTGCGATGTCCTGGGAGGTAAGGCCGACGACCAGGCTAATGGTATAACCCCCGTTAACACGCCGTTCGGGAAACCGGCCACCCAGATAGGTGAGCATCATATGCTTGTTGAAATGAGCAGCGCCAGTGTTCATGGTTGTAAGTGTAAAATAGGTGTTGCCATGGGCCGTAATTGTCCGCCCCCGCCGGTGCCGGAAGAGTTGACCGACATGGAAGTCTTCGAAATAATTATGATCGCCGGTTAGGCTCATGACTGCACTCCTGTTTTCACTTCAGTACTTGCATCTTCGCAAGCTACCAAGTTGCTTTTGTCAAACTCAATAACCGTTTCCCCGCGCTGGTTAACAGCCCGTGTGCGCCAGGTTACAACCCCCCAGCCGGGTTGATCAGTCTTGAGGTAGCGCTCAAGAATTTCTGAAGAAGAGGTAATGGTGTCACCGGGATAAGAAGTCTTGATGATGCGCACATTGTCGACACCCAGGAAAATTCCGCCTTTTCCCTGCCCTTCCGACATGTCTTCAACGCTCATGCCACCCGCAACATTCATGACGAATAATGGGTGAATAGGGATGTCCCGGTAACCCAGGCTGCGGGCATATTCCACATTGAAGTAAAGCGGGTTATATTGCATCGTATCACTGCAAAATATCATATTATCACTAGCCAACAAGGTCCTGCCCCAGTGGTGTCTGAAAACCCGGCCCGGCTCGAAATCCTCAAAAAGATATCCATTGCTGATTGACTTTCCCACTGTTTCCTCCAGATCGAAATACTTTGTATTCAGGATCATAGATAAAATCTATCTTGGTTAGTAATGCCATTTATGCAGAGCGCTATACCTTGCGCCTATAGATCAGTGATATTTTTTTTCTGACAGCCGTTTGCAAATATCCCGTGCAGCACCTTCCACGAACTGAAAGTGAACCGGGGGCAAAATATAGGGTGACTTCCATCGTTGTTCCAGGGAGATTTCTGCGTAATTTCTGACCCAAAATCAGATTGTCAGTTGTATTAGGAGTGATTCAGGAGAATTCAAGCGTGCAAAAATTCCTTGGCTAATCAACAAAATGACTGTCCATAATTTCTTCCTATAGGGCCATGATGAATGAGCATTATTTGAGTGTAGGTTCAATAGGTTATGATGTCTGTAAAGAGATCGAAGGCAACGCCAAAATGTGGCCAAATGTACATTTCAGGAACTTTCTCCTGCAGAAGTTAATTTTTATAGAGGTGGGATTATGAGAAGCCATACCTTATTTGTATCAATTTTCACTACTACTTTTATCCTGCTCTATGCTAATCAAGTAAAAGCCGAAATCGCAGAAATAGAGGAAGTAATTGTTACGGCTCAAAAGAGGGCTGAAAACCTCCAGAAGGTTCCTATTGCGGTAACGGCTCTCATAAAAGATACCATTGAAAAAGCCAGGGTGCGTTCCCTGGATGATATCGCACGACTCACCCCCAGTTTTCTCGCGGCTATGCATACTCCCACCCAGCCAGAGCTATCAATTCGTGGCATCGCATCCACCGACCGTGAAGCAGGCAGTGAGCGGTCTGTGGTTGTCTTTGTTGATGAGGTATACATTGGTCGTGCCGGTGCCTCGACATTTGATCTTTTTGATTTGGAGCGTATAGAGGTCTTGCGCGGTCCGCAGGGGACTCTATTCGGAAGAAATGTGTCGGGAGGTGCCATAAATATTGTCACCGCTAAGCCGACGGCGGAAAAACGGATGAAATTCGAGGGTACCGTAGGGAATTTTAATATGTTTGAAGGCAGGGGGCTGATTAACGGTGCATTAAGTGACAATGTAAACGCCAAGGCCTCTTTTGCTGCTCGAACCAAAGACGGATACTACAATAACGTTCATCTGGGTGTTGATGATATCCAGGGCGTTAAAAGTTATAGCGCTCGCATTCAGCTCGATTTTCTACTTAATGAAGATTTGCAAGCGCTGGTTACCTTTGGTGCCTCATCAGATGATATTGATGGCGTTGCCACCAAGCTTTTTCCAGGCTGGCTCAATACCGTTGAGGATTTTGCAAAATACGTAGGATCAGCGCCACCTTTTCGCAATCCTGACGGAACACCCTATATCCCGCCTGCTGGCATGTATGACGTTGAGAACAATTTATTGGGCAGTATCGAGCGCTCCTCATACAGCGTGTACAGTCGTATCGACTGGCAGCAGAGCTATGGAACCTGGACATTTATTTCTGCCTACCGTTACAACAAACTGGACGAAGGCATGGATGCCCTTGGCATGGGACTGCGCGGAACCGGACCAAGCACAAGGGGATTTGCGTCCATCCAGTTTAACGATGAGACTTACGATGCATTATCGCTTGAATTAAGGCTCGCTTCACTACCCGAAAATGAACGCCTGAATTGGGTCGTTGGCCTGTACTATCTTAATGAAGGTGTTGATCGAGTATTGAGATTCAATCGCCAACTCGCCAACGGTTTTAGCGCTCCGGCCTTTGATCAGTCCCTGTCTACTGACAGCTATGCAGTTTTTGGCCAATTTACCTGGGCAATTACTGACCGGTTTAACCTCACCGTAGGGGCACGCCAGACGAGAGATGAAAAAGCTTGGGATTTGGGGGTGACGGACACCCTTTCAGAGGCTGAACGAGAGGCGATTGAGGAAGATCTTGGTCGAGCACCCGGTATCGCCCCGGCGAGAGAGTTGTATTCCATCAGTACGGGTGACAGCTGGTCGGAATTTACGCCCAAGGTCGCTCTGGACTTCAGGGCTACTGATGACGTTATGTTGTATACCTCCTGGGCACGAGGGTTCAAAAGCGGGGGATGGGTGGGCTTTGCAGCCAATGCGGAAGCAGCAGTCATTCCATATAAACCGGAGACCGTTGATAGCCTGGAAGGAGGAATTAAATCACAGTGGCTTAACAACCGTTTACAACTGAACGCAAATGTCTTTTCCATGGATTTTAAAGAAATGCAACAACGGGATACTGTCCAGTTACCGGATGGAACTTCTATTGGTACTATTGTTAACGTAGGTGACGCAGAGATAAATGGTATTGAGGCTGAATTTGTCGTACAGGCAAGCGAAAATTTCAGATTATCCGGCAGCCTCTCCATCATTGATGCCAAGGTAGTGAAAACCAATATTGCTAATTCCCTCACCACAATACTGAAGGGTAAGGATTTACCGCGCTCGCCAGATCAGACTTTCAATCTTTCTGCTGAATATTTCCTGCCACCAGGCTTATTCCAGGTTCCTGGAGAGATTGGGTTGAGAGTAGACTATCGTTACGTCGGTGATCATTTTTTCGATCTCAATGAGAATATTGCTGGATTTCAGCCAGCCTATGACCTGTGGAGTGCCCGTATCGACTATAACTCCCCTGATGGGCGATGGAATCTGGCTTTCTGGGGAAAAAATCTCGGCAACGAACAATATTTGAGTACCGCACAATCATTTCGTACTCCCAGATCTCTCGCTGGCACGGGTATACAAAATGGGTTTGCTACTGTCGGTTATATGGGCCTGCCCAGATCTTACGGCGTAACGCTTACGGTAAACTTCGGTTCCTAGGTGCTACGGGCGCAACAGAAGCACATGGGAAAGTTTGCATTACTGTAAATGAATTAGACACTACTCATCAGGATCCAGGCTGACATGGCGCCATACCCTCGAATCTACGAGATCCTTTATGGTATCCATCAACACCTGATGTACAGTAGAAGTTGCCTTTGTCATCGGTCTGGACTTTGGCCAGCAGAAATAGATATCGCGAAACATCCTGCTTCCTTTAATCGTTTTCAGGGTAATATTACCTTTTTCAACCTCTTCATAGACAGCAGACCATGGTGATATGGTGCAATATGCCCCACCTGCAACCATTCTCTTAACGATGGAAACTGCATTTATTTCCGACAAAATACGCAGCTTGATGTTTAGTCCCGCAAAGACATCCTCGGCAATATTTTTTACCGCCAACCGTCTTAAAGTTGTAGTGCCTTCCGCAGAAAAAAATTGAGTCGGAGGAAAAATAAAGGGCAATTCCCGTAGTTGTTCCGGGGAGATTTCTGGTTCAGGTAATTCCCGTAGTAATTGTCCTGCCACGGCTACCATCAATTCCTCCCGCAAGATAAAACTGGTCTGTAGCCCTTCAATTTCAGGATTGTTGCAGACTATGCCCATGTCCATGGCATTGGCAACAAGCTTGTTATAAAGGTTGGTGGTCTGATCTGCATAGAATGTCAGACTCAATTTCGGGTACTTTGAACCCAGAGCAGTGATCAACCGCGACGCGAGAATATTTGCGACACTGTCCATACAGCCCAACACTACTCTGCCAACGGGATCATTATCCACTTCAGCCAGGGTTTCTGTAATGTGATTAAAATCGCGAAGTAGTTTTTGCGCCATGGCATAGAGCTTTGTACCATGCTCAGTCGGTACAACCCCGTTATGTGTCCGGCAGAGCAATTCAACCTTCAGGTCATATTCAAGATTGGTAATCTGTCTGCTCAGGGCCGGTTGGGTGATGTGCAACAATCTTGAGGCATAGCTGATACTGCCTGCGTCCACAGTGGTCACAAAAAATCGTAATTGTTTCAGGTCCAATTGTCTTGCCTAATGATCCGTGTAATCCGGGTTTTTCTCTGTCGGCTCAGTTCCGTTTTTTAACCTATCTTCCAAGCATTAAGGATGGTAACCATAATGATAATTCCGGTACGGTTACCACAATCATCAGAGCGACCAGCATGATGGCTATAAATGGCAATACGCCTAATATTATTTCCTCCAGCCGGGCGTCTGTTATTGATTCGATCAAGAACAAATTCAGTCCTACCGGTGGAGTGATCAGACTGAGTTCCAAACTAATCACGAGCACGACTCCATACCAGACAAGGTCAAAACCAAACGCCTGTAGTGCCGGTACCAGTAAGGGAGTAGTAATCAGCGTAACAGCCAATCCGTCCATAAACATCCCAAGCAACAGAATCCCGAGCAATACCAGTATGAGAAATGTTCCCTTGCCAATCTCAAGAGCCAGCAGCACCTGCAGCATGGAATCAGGCAACTTCAGCATAACCAGTACATGGGCAAAAAAAGCTGCACCGCCAACTATAAAGAACAACTTTGCACAGATTATGGCCGTATTTCGTGCGGCTTCCAACAAATCATGTAAAGTGAATTTTTCCTGGCCGGTTGTCACGATGAATAATGCCCAGAATACCGACACGAAGGCGGCTTCGTTCGGGGAAAATATCCCGCCATAAATTCCTCCCATGATTATCAGTGGCAAACACAGGATGGCAGCCAGTTCATAAATACGCAGCGGTGTGTCAAGGGCAACATCGCTTTCCGAATCAATTTGTATGTCATGGGCGCATTTAGTGAAAATATACGCAGAAAACAATAATACGAGAAGAAGAGCAGGAATAATCGCTGCGATGAATAAAGCACCAATCGATACTTCTGCAATGATACCGTAGACTATTAAGGCAATGGATGGAGGGATTAGGATACCAAGCGTACCGCCTGCAGCTACGGTGCCAAATGCAAAGCGCCTTGCATAGTTAAAACGCAACATTTGTGGGATTGAGATCCGACCCACAATAACCGAAGTTGCCATTGATGATCCGGAAATTGCAGAAAAGACCATACAGAAAGCGATAGTCGTCATGCCAAGAGATCCGGGGATGCGTTTCAAAAGAGAGAATAAAGTGTCATAGAGTCTGACCATGACTCTGGTCCGCAACATTATCTCAGCCATGAAGACGAAACCGATAATCGAGGCGAACAAGTTATTTGCTATCTTTGCGTAAAAAATTTCCGCCAGGATTTCCATGGCGTGAATCCCTTCCACCATGCCGAAAGGGATGAGCGCACTTAGTATAAGAGAGGCGAATACGGGTATCCCCAGCGTTAAAAACACCAGAAACAGAATCAGAATTGTTATGGCCAACACTAATCTACCTGTTACGCAGGCTAGCCAGCGCGATTACGAGGTTAATGGCTACTGCCAGTACCATCAGGAGAGCTCCTATCGGGATACTCAATTCCAGCATCCAGAGCGGCCATCCCATATTCCCTGAATCATATAATCCGAGATACCAGGCGAAAGACACCATGCTGGCTCCAGATACCAACAATGCCAGTGATACGATTAAAAGGGCCAGCTCTTTTAAGCAGTTAAATAGCCGTCTTAGTCTAAGGTGTAAGGCCCGAATGACTATGTCAATACTGATGTTTTCATCCTTGGCAAGGATATCGGCAGCACACAGCATCACTATAACTGGAATGAGATATTCAGCAGCCTTGTCCGTCCATGCCAGAGGGTGACCCAGCACATAGCGCATCACCACACCAAGTACGCCTGCTACTGCGATCAACATGACGAGTGTGGCTGCCAGCGTGCAAAGTGAGCCGGTAATAACCAGAAATTTTTTTCTTATATTTCGTACTGATAACTGGCGCACATGTTACTCCTGTACAGGAATCACGCGATCCTGCAAAGGGCTTTGGAAGAACCGTAATTAGTGTTTTGCACCCTCTGTTATCCTTTTGTTTTGGAATTCAATTGCGCGCAGTACGTCTCTTCCTTCGTTTCCGGCTTGCTCAAGGAATGTTGCGATCCAGGCCGGTTCCATCACAGACTCAAGTAAGTCAATTTCATCCTGGTTATGAAGATATACGGTCATACCCTTTTCTCGTAACAATTGAGGAATTTCAGCCTCTCTCTCATCGATCAACTTTGCAGCAACAACTTCTAACTGCTGACTGAGTCTCATAACGGACTGTTGCATTCTCACAGGTACTGTATCCCACCAGTCCCGGTTTACTGCCAGGGTCTGATAGGTAGTGAATAAGGGTGTTATGGTTACATAGTCGTTCACCTCATAATAGCGGCGTCGATATACCGCTGTTGGTATCGTAATTGCACCATCGATCATCCCTGTCTGCAGTCCCATGTAGACTTCTCCCCCCGCAAGGGGTATGGGTGAAGCACCTACTGCGCTCAAGGCAGAGTTCAACATGAGGTTTACACTACGGATTTTTTTGCCGACAAAGTCAGTTGGACTGGCAAGCGGGCTTTCCGTTGTCGTAATCGCTGCCATGCGTGCCATTAAAAGCCATACCAGCACCTTTAACCCTTTCTTTTCAATGGCATCTGTAAGGTATCTGTCCAGTTGCCTATTGCTGTAAGCACTCACGTTTTCCAGCTTAGCAAAGGCGAAAGGCTTAGACAGAATGCTCATTACAGGTATTGTGCGTCCCCAGTAGTCAACTGTTATAAAGGCCCCTTCAATATGGCCACGGGCAACAGCCGTAATTTCGGTTCTTGTTCCATACAGTTCTCCTCCGGCGTAAATAGAAACTTGTATAGCATCATTGGATGCCATTTCAATATCACGAGCCCACTTCTCTATCAGAACTGTTGTTGGGTCGGTTGCGGGTTGTGTCATATTGATGCGTAACTGGACCTGCTCTGTTGCCAGAGCATTGTTCTGGCTAAAATAGAACAGGACTAGCGTATATAGCATGACCCGAAAAAAATATACTGGGGGCATAAAATTATTTGACCAGCAACCAGTTGTGATACAAATCCCTTGGAGCTATCAGATAGTTAATCGAGTAGTAACTTTTGCTTCTTTTACTGTACCACTGTGAATGATTCCCAGCCCCATAAAAGAAGTTTATAGGCCTATAAAATAATTTTATTTGAGTGAACCATTACTGCGAAATTTTGTGCCACTCTTAGCCGGAAATTGAACGGTTATAACCCCTAAAGTTCCGACTTTGCGCCGCCGCGCCAAACCTTGCTTTCAACCAGTTCATTGATCGTATCGAGTAGCACTCTAATTGTTGCCGACACAGTTGCTGATGGCGGTCGGTCAATAGCAGTACATAATTCCAGGCTGAACTCTAGTGACAGCCCTTCTATCGGCCTCAATATTATTTTTTTGTCTTCCACTTCTTTGTAAGCGGCTGACCAGGAAATGAGGGTGCAGGCACAACCCGCAGCGACGAGTTCCTTGATGACAGACAGAGATTCAACTTCACAAATTACTCGTGGTGTAAAACGAACCTTTTTTAGAGAGTTTTCAAGATAAGTCAGGATTGAATTCCCTTCTCCGTACGAAAAAATGAACTGTAGTTCCCTCAACCTCTTAATGCTTATAGGTTTATTGTGGTCGTTGGTGCCGGGCTCGTTGCGCATGGCAACAAAGATTTTGTCATGCAGAACTGCCTGGTGATTTACGCCTCCTAATTGTGGTTCCTTAACGATAAAGGCAGCATCAACAGCCCCCCTTACGAGTTTTCTGTGAAGATTTGCACTATGGCCAGTTACATAATTCATTGTAATTTTCGGATAACGCGCCAGCATATTTTTGATAAATTTTGTTCCAATAATGTTTGTCGGTCCGTCCGAAACACCAATGACCACTCTCCCGCCCAGATTATCTTCTACTGAGGAGACCTCGTCAGGTATCTGGCTTACTTCCCTTAAAACCCGCTGGGCTGCGGCGTAAAGTATCTCGCCCCTGTGAGTAGGCACTATTCCGCTGGAAGAGCGATGCAGCAGCTTGACGTCGAGTTCTGTTTCCAGGTTTGCGATATGGTTACTCAGTGCGGGTTGGGCTACGTGAAGTCTTCGCGCAGCAGCCGTAATGCTGCCCGCATCACAAATTCCTACAAAGTATCGAAGTTGTCTTAGATCCATTCACTTTCCTGCCATGCAAAGGTGTCCACATTAAAACTTTTTCTCACTTCAAAATCGGTATTTCGCGCCCGGTCATGCGGGCAAATTTACCACCCTGATAATAGGTGCCCTGAAGGAATGTTTCTCCCTTCTCATCCAGATAGGTGCGGGTAAGCTTCAGGCCGGGGAGGCCTTCGTTAAGTGCCAGCTTCCCGGCCAGATTCTTGTCTAAAATGATTGGTTCGATGCTCTGCAGGATTTCAGAAACCCTGATCCGGTAACGCCGTTCAACCAACTGGCTGATCACCGTATTCCAGGGGCCAAAGTCTTTGCTGATACCTTCGTATTTAGCCAGAAGGACTGCATCGAGGAGTGCAACAATGGTTTTCTTGTTGTTATCGGGGATAATGCGGAGACCTTCAATCCTGATAAGCAGCGTACCTGCCCGGCATTTCATCGAGTCGGCAATGGCTTCATTCGCAGTAGTGTTACTAATTTTTACGTTTACAAGATGAGTTTTTTCAGCCTGTCTCCGAAAGTCGCTGATCTCGTCTTTTGAGAACACAAATCTGGATTCAGAGGGTGACGAATCGATAACTTTGGTGCCCAAACCGGCACGTGTGACTACCAGGCCGGAGGATTTAAGTTGTTTAACGGCCTGGCGCACCGTGTGACGACTGACATTGTAATGCTTGAGCAATTCCATTTCGGTAGGAAGAAAACTACCTACTGCGTATTTTCCAGATGAAATGTCCTCGCTGAGATCCTGGGCGATTCGGGCATATTGGGGTTGTTTATAAAGCATCAGATAACTTTTCTTTGCCGTAGGTTTTCGATGCGGCTGTCATCATATCCAGCCAGCTCCCTAAGTAGATCATCTGTGTGTTGACCCAGGGCAGGGGCAGTCTGCAACTCGGTTTGTTCGCCTTCGAACCTTATTGGGCACCTCAAAGCTTTAAATACTTCATCGTCAGAATGTTTGATGGTAGTGATGCGATCGCTGTTGGCAACAAAAGGATTGGTCAATGCACTTTCGACATCAAGGATCGGTGCAAAGGGTATCCGGGCTTCGAAAGCCTGTATCCAGTCGTCGGTGTTTCTTTGTTGTGTTACATCCTCGAGAAGATCGTTCAACAGTTGGCGATTTTCAAAACGATCCTTGAATGTGAGGAAACGTGGATCGCTCTTCCATTCAGGTTTTCCCACCTTGTCGCAAAGAATTTGCCAGAATTTTTCCTTGGAACAGTTGATATAAATCCACCCATCACGTGTCTTGAAAAGCTGGCATGGCGTTACGGAAGGATGAGCGGAGCGTGGTACACGCTGTTGATTATGCCCGGCGTTCATTTGCCACAAGGCAACATAACCTAAATTGTACAAGGCCATATCAAAAAGATTGACATCGATGTCTCGGCCCTTGCCTGTCTGCCGTGCCCCGATCAAGGCAGAAGTCAGGGCAAGTGCAAGTCCCATTCCTGTCATATAATCGACGATCGACAGCCCAAAACGAGTGGGGGGTGAGTCAGGGTCTCCAGTCAAATGAAAATATCCCGCTTCGGCCTGCATGATATAGTCATAACCAGGCCAACTGGAGCGAGGGCCGCTTCTTCCGTAAGCGGTAATATGCGCACACACCAGTTTCGGATTGAACTTGCCCAACTCGCGGTAAGTGAGGCCGAGTTTTCCAGCGACATCACCACGCAAGTTTGTTGCCAATGCATCGCAAGTTCTCAACAGGTCATGCAGAACTGTTTGCGCCCCATCTTTTGACAGGTCAAGCGTGAGACTGCTCTTGTTGTGATTAACTGACTGGAAGTAAAGGCTGTTGTTTGAAGGATCATCGCCGTTGAGGAAATACGGCCCAATGCTTCGTGAAACGTCTCCTTTATGAGCTGGATTTTCAACCTTTATGACTTCGGCTCCCAGATTGGCAAGAAACAGGGTGCCAAATGGTGCGGCGCCAAATTGCTCAAAAGATAATATACGCACGCCATCCAGTGGTAACAAAACAAACTCCCAAACTATTTCATGTTGTTCAGGGGGGGGGGGAACCCTGATGTCCCATAATTACACCATGCTAGTTTATATTTGATGAAATGTCCAAATGTCCATACATTTGGACATTTCATCAAATAGCATGCCGTTTGTCAACCTGTTGTGCAGTATTATGCTTTAGGCTCTTGGTACTATCTCAAATCTGCGGTGGTATTGGGCAGCCACAGAGCGATCTCGGGCAGCACAGCGACGAGGATAAGTCCGACCAGCATCAGCAAAACAAAGGGTAGCGAACCCCGCATAATCTCAGCCATGGGGGCATTGGTAATTCCCTTAATCAGGAATAAATTCAGGCCGATGGGCGGGGTGATCATGGAAAGTTCCAGGTTGATCATTAACAGAACCCCAAACCAGATCAGGTTTATCTGGTAGTGATCCAGCAACGGTAACAGGATCGGTACTGCAATCAGAATTATTGACAGGGCTTCAAGAAACATCCCCAAAACAAAGATCAGGGCCATCACAGCGAACAGAAAAATGGCGGGGCTCATGTTCATGGCCGCGACTGCTTCGATTATCTCAGCGGGGATTCTGTTGATTGTCAGCACATGGCCAAAAACTGCTGCCATGGCAATAATCAAAAACAGTGATGCGCTGATTCGCACCGTTTCCAGTGCTGCCGCTTTCAAGTCGTCCCAATTCATACGCCCGTACGCAAAGCGGGCGATAAGTATCGCCGTGATGGCTCCGGCTGCGGCAGATTCAGTTGCCGTGAAAACACCAAAATACAAACCACCGAGGATCACGGGGGGCAGCAATAACGCCCAGACTGATACCCGCAGGGAGCGCATGATTTCGATCAGGCGGGTTCGTTTGCCACGATCACCTTCGCTGTATCTTATGCCACGATAGACTCCATAGCCTGCAAACAGGCCGGCCAGTAACAAACCGGGAAAGATGCCGGCCAGAAACAACGCCCCAATTGACGCATTGGATATGAGCGCGTAAAGAATCATCGGGCCAGAAGGTGGAATCAGAATACCCAGGGTCCCTCCGGCAGCAATGATCCCATAGCTTGTTGTAGCGGAATAGTTGTACCGCTTCATCTGAGGGATTGCAGTACTGCCGATAGTCATGGCCGTCGCCGCGGATGATCCCGTGATTGCTGCGAACACCGCACATGAGCCTATGGTGGCAACTGACAGACTGCCCGGTAGTCGTCCGACCAGGGTTTGCATCATTGCGTAAAGGTCGTCAATGACTTTACAACGGACCATGATCTGTGCCATGAACGCAAATAGTGGCAAGGCAACCAGCAAATACATATCGAGACTACTGAAGACGATGTCTGCGATACCACCGATCCCCCCGCCGGCAAGATACTGCACGATAACCGCCGTCAAGCCCAGTGCAGCAAAGACCGGCATGCCGCTCCACAGCAAAATCACCAGGCCGATGAGTATGAGCAATAGTTCCATTTAGGTGCTCTTGCCCGGCGCGTTGCTAAACATGCGGGCCAATTGTATGGCTGCCACCAACCCCAGCAGGCTGAAACTCACGGGAACCACCAGTTGTGGTATCCAGATCGGGAGTTCCAGATAGCCGATCGAATAGAGGTCCATCGAGTAGGAAAAGACAACCATATCTACGCCCGATATGACCATTAGCAGAGACAGCAGCAGTACGGCGAGCAATCCAAATATCTCAAGGACGCGTTTTCCCACCGGACCAAGCCGTCCCGCCGCCAGATCAACACTGATATGTTCCCGGCGACGCAATGTTTCTGCAGCCCCAAGCAAGGCAGCTCCCACCATGAGATAGCCTGTCAGTTCGTCGACCCATGGTTGTGGGTTGTTAAAAAAATACCGGGTTACGACGCTATATCCGACCAGCAGCATCATGATGACGATCAGTGCTGCACACAAATAAAGCAGCAATCGGGAAGCCACCTCGAGACCCGTGGCGATCCCTCCTGCAATAGTGCTAAGACGTGGGTTGAAAATTATGATGTCACCCTTTGCTTTTCATTCAAGTAGCTTGAAGTAATTGTTGATGTCAGTATTGGTTCTGGAAAAGAATGCCCGGTCGAATGCCGGCTGCATAATTTTTCTCATGGCTTCAATTTCATCCGCTGTATGTTCATGAACAATCATGCCCTTGTCTCTAAGCCGTTGAGGTGCTTTTGCCGATATATCAATGACCTTGTCTATGGCCTCAGACTCCAGCAGGCGGGTCGCCTGCTCTATAACAAGGCGTGAATTTTGGTCAAGTGACTTCCACCAGGTGGGGTTGACGTAAATATGTTCAAAAATTAAAAACAGCGGAGTGGCTACGGCATATTTCTGCACTTCATAATATTTGTAATCGTATGCGTTGTTTATATCGGTCAGGCCTGCATCCAGAATTCCGGTTTGCAAGGACAGATAAAGCTCGCCGCCGGGGATGGCGCTGGGGGCTGCACCCAGCGCTATAAGTGCCTGGTCAAACAGTTTGTTGACACCGCGAATTTTAATTCCCCGGAAATCGGCGGGTTTGATCAGCAGTTTTTGGTTTGAGGTTATGACCGTAGTTCGGTTCACCGACAGCCACCCAAGGTTATGTATTCCCTTGGACTCAAGCATCCGGGACAATTCCTGTGCCAGTGCTGAACGCGGGAAACGCCTTAATATCTTGACATCCGGGAATGCATAGGGCCGGGCCAACACGCACATTTCCGGAAGCGTTCTGCACCATTGGAAGCTTACGGTAAGAGCGGCTTCGATAAATCCACGTGCCACGGCAGGATAATTATCAGCGACCTTAAACGCTTGATTCGAGGGGAAAAGCTGTACGTCAATGGCGCCGCCTGTCCCATCTTCAATACGTGCCGCCCACTCTTCCAGCAACCGGGCCAGGTGGTGAGTTGAGGGCAGTTGATGGCTGACGCGCATGCGTATCGGTTTTTGCTCTGCATCGGCCGAGATCGGCAGGCTCAGCGTTACGGTTAAAAAAAACAATAAATAGGCCGTGCTATTTAATTTGCTGGTTTTAACCATTTACAAATAATCCCAAAATAGATATGCAGGTGGTAAATAAGTTAATGTCGTGAGCTTGTGCAGTTTAAGGTTAGGGCATCCCGAATGTACAATACACGAAAGGTATGGCGCATATTAATTCCCTATTTGCGCCGGATCAGACCCTTTTAATATCAAACCAGCAGATCGTACTTATGGAACACCTTCGTACACCACTCCAATGCACCATAATCGAGAAATATATGTCATAACAAAGCAATATTAACTCTGACCGGATAGTAAGTAGTAGCCTGTGACAAGGCTTCCTAAGCTAGGTAGCTCATTCCCGCGTGTACTCGGCAATCGGGTGGCAAGTATTTTATTACCGGTGGGGCGAAATGTTATGAGAAAAAACAAACTTTATTTTTTGGCTTTAAGCATGATTTATGGCCTGCTCAGTACAAACTATGCTTTTTCAGAACCTGGGGCTAAAGAGAAATTTGAGATCGAAGAAGTCATTGTAACTGCCCAAAAAAGGGCAGAGAAAAGCCAGGATATCCCCATCGCCATCTCTGCATTCTCACAACAAGTCATCAAAAAGACCAGAATGTACACCCTGGATGATATCGCACAACTCACACCAAGCTTTATCGTGGGTCAACATACACCGACACAGCCGGAACTATCCATTCGCGGAATTGCATCAACTGATCGTGAGGCAGGTAGCGATCGATCAGTTGTTGTATTTGTGGACGAGGTATATATCGGGCGGGCCGGCGCTTCGACTTTCGACCTGTTTGATTTGGAACGTATTGAGGTTCTGCGAGGACCCCAGGGAACTCTTTATGGCAAAAATGTAACTGGGGGTGCAGTCAATATCATAACGGCCAAGCCTACGGATCAGAACGAAACAAGGTTGCTGTTTACGGCAGGAAACTATGATCTGGAAGCCAAAGGCATGTTCAATCGCGTGTTAAGTGACAATATAAACGGAAGGATCACTTTTTCTGTTCGGAAGAAGGATGGCATTTATCAGAACGTTAATCTTGGCAAAACCAGTAACGGCCTGGAAAGTTTTAGCGGTCGTGCTCAATTCGCCTTTCTGATCAGTGAAAAATTACGTGCATTGCTGACCTTTGAGCTTTCATCGGACGACATTGATGGTGTCAATAACAAGTTTTTTCAGGGGTGGGAAAATTCTATTGAAGACTTTAAGCAATACGTAGGCTCAGCGCCGCCTTTCCGCAATCTTGATGGAACTCCATTTGAGCCGGCTGCCGGTATGTATAATTCCGAGAACAATATATTTGGTTACGCCAATCGAGATTCATTTGCCGTTTACAGCCGGATTACCGCAGATAGAGATTACGGAACCTGGACATTTATACCCGCCTATCGAAGTAACGACCTGAATGAATACAGGGATGGTGTCGGCATGAGGTTGCGTGGGTCAGGAGCCAATTCAAGGGGGTTTAGTTCCGGGCGGGCCAACGACGAATATTATGATGCCGTCTCGCTTGAACTAAGACTTTCCTCTCCGCAGGAAAGCCGACGTCTGACCTGGATCAGCGGGTTGTACTACATCAACGAAGACATTGATCGTACGCAAACTTTTTCCCGTCAACTCGGGAATGGTTATTCCGCCCCAAGTTTTGCCCAGGCTGCGGTCAATTCAGGTTTTGGTATATTTGGTCAGGCTACCTGGGCGCTGAATGACCGGTTTAACCTTACATTTGGCGGCAGATATACAAAAGACACAAAGGACTGGGATCTGGATGTTACGAACACGCTTTCAGCGCAGGAACAGGCCGATCTCACTGACTTTTACGGGCGGCCGCCATCTATCGCACCGGCCAGACAATTATATTCCATCAGTACCAGTAAGAGTTGGACGGATTTCTCTCCTAAGGTCGCGTTGGATTATAAGGTAAACGAAGATGTCATGCTGTATGCCTCCTGGGCTGAGGGGTACAAAAGCGGTGGATTTCCGGGAACACCCTCCACGGCTGTCGCAGCACTCATCTCGTTCAAACCGGAGACGGTAACAAGTACCGAGGTGGGGATTAAATCACAGTGGTATGACCGCCGCGTACAGTTCAACCTGAATCTGTTTTCAATGGATTTTAAAGAAATGCAGCAAAGAGATACCATTATGTTGCCGGATGGCACTGCAATCGGTACGGTTTCGAATGTCGGCAGTGCCAAAGTTAAGGGGGTTGAGGTTGAATTCATAATCCTGCCGACAGAAGACCTGACCTTGTCGGGTAGCCTTTCTGTTATCGATGCCACCGTTACCCAAACTAATATTTCCAATAATTTTACGACGATACTGGCGGGCAAGGACTTACCGCGTTCACCTGATAATACTTTTAATTTGGCAGTGGATTACGCCATATCACCTGCCTGGGGTTTCAGAGTTGACTATCGCCACGTGGGTGATCACTACTTCGATCTCAATGAAAATATTGCAGGGTTTCAACCCGCATATAATTTGCTATCTGCCAGGCTTGGTTTTTCAGCACCAGGTGGATGGACTATAGCCTTATGGGGCAAAAACCTGACCAATGAAGAGTACATGAGTACCGCACAGTCTTTCCGCACGCCGCGGTCACTGGCCTCCACTGGCTTACAGAATGGGTTCGCCACCGTAGCATTTATGGGTCAACCAAGAACGTACGGGGTTACTGTTACCAAGCAATTCGGTAACTGATCCGAGTAGAGTTTTAAATTCCTGTTGCAAGGAAGGCCCTGGCTGCCTGTTAGATGGTTCGCAGTTTCAGACTGCGATACATTTTCTTGTACTGGATCCCGGTGCGTGTTTCCTGGTAACAGATGTAGGTGGCAATGAATTCAAAAACTCTAAAAATTTTAAGTACCGCAACTTTCGGCTTTGGGGTTGGGGGGGATGCTTGGGAAAGAGGCATGGGCTGGAACCCGGATGCAATTGTTGCCCAGGGAACTACTTCAGATGGCGGCCCTGCCTACTTGGGCAGTGACGATCCCTGCGGGGCTTTAATGGTGATAAAGGAGGATTTGACAACGATTCTTCTTTCCGCCAAGAAAAAAAACATTCCTTTTATCCTCTCTTGCGGTAGCCCGGCAGGTTCGAACACAGAACTGGAAAGGGCACTGGAAATCGTCAACGAGATTGCACAACAAAATGAAATTCACCTGAGAGTGGCCGTCATACCCGGGGAACTTGAAAAAGACTATTTAAAGGGCAAAATCAGCTCAGGAACACCAATACGCCGGCTTGCCAATAACAATGCATTGCTCGAATATCTGACTGAAGAAGAAGTCAGCAGGAGCAAGCGAATAGTGGCGCAGATGGGACCCGAACCTATTATGGAAGCGCTTGGCCTGGATGTTGATGGTGTCATCACCGGTCGTTCACTGGATGTTGGGCTTTACATGGCGCTGCCTTTAAAAATGGGTTTTGATAAAGCGCTGGCAGCACATATGGGCAAGACCAGTGAGTGTTCCAGTCTGATCTGTGAACCGCAGTCGTACGATCCCGTGTTCGCAATCCTGGCTGAGGATCATTTTCTGGTTCGGCCTACCAATGAGTTTGCTCGATGTACGGTTAATTCAGTTGTGTCACATAATTTTTATGAAAGATCCGATCCGATCCGTGAAGAAAATCCCGGCGGCATTCTTGATACCAGTCATGCTGTTTACGAGCAATATGATAGTCAGACAGTCAAAGTATCGGGCAGTCAGTGGCTACCGGTAAGCCCCTACACATTGAAAATAGAAGGGGTCAGCCAGGTCGGATACAGAACCATATGTGTCTGTGGTGTACGTGATCCGATACTGATTAATTGCATCGACGGGTTTCTTGGCGAAGCGAGGAAGGCGGTTGAGAAGAGAATGTCGCCGCTGGTCGCCGGCCAGGATTACGAGTTAATTTTCAGGGTTTATGGCAAAGACGGCGTGCTTGGGGATGTTGAACCAGTAACACAAACGATGTCGCATGAGTTGGGGATCATCATAGAAGCGGTCTCGGTGGATGAGGCGAGAGCTGACTCAGTGTGTCAGATTGCGGTGGATTATATGGCCCATATGGGGTACCCCGGACGAGTGGCAACCGCAGCTAATGTTGCATTTGCGCACTCTCCGAGGGAACACAGACTTGGCTCGGTATATCGATATAATATCTGGCATTCTATGGAGCTTGAAGACCCTTGTGAGCCCTTTGATATTCAGGTCAGGGAGTTCCCAAAGGAACAATGAAAAGTAACCAACACCATAAAACCAGATTGCATGAGCTGGCGACAGTGCTCAGGAGCAAAAATGCCGGACCATTTCTCACTACTTTCGATTTATTTTTTGATGATAAAAAGCTGTACCAAAGGGTTAAGAATTCCGGCGTACTAAGCAAAGCGCTTATCTCCAGGCTTTACAAATTAAGCGAACAGGAAGTGGAAGGAATCTTTTTCGTTGATGCCGTTAAAGGGATAAAAATAACCATTGCAAAGCCGGCCAATATGACGAGTGGTGACACTCATTGTCGCGATTTATTTGGTGCCCAACAACATTCGCTACTGATGGATATAGAAATTCCCCAAACGCCTGAAAATATGGATTAGCAATGAATATAGCTCGTGAATTAGTGGATTATTGTGCCTCCATTGAGTTTGAGATGTTGCCCAACGATGTAATTGAGGCAGCCAAAGTTCAGATTCTTGATTGTCTTGGGGTTGGCCTCGCAGGCGTTAAGGCGCGTGGTATTGCTGAACTTGTACATATCAATTCAGCTTGGGGGGGGCGAGAAGAGAGCGCGGTGATCGGGCATAACTTATCGCTTCCAGCGCCAAATGCAGCGCAGATAAATGCGACGATAATGCATGCCCGTGATTTTGACGACGGACATCCGGCGGCACTGGTGCATCCGGGGGCAATATCGGTTGCCACAGCACTGGCCCTTGCAGAGCAGGCCGGTAGTTTGTCCGGCAAGGATTGCCTGGCTGCTGTCGCCATGGGAACGGATCTGATATGCAGGCTGGGTATGGCGGTTCAAAGTGATCAGCCTAAATCAGTAACAGGCTGGCATTTCACTGCACTATTCGGTTTCCCTGCAAGTTCTGCAGTAGCGGGACGTATTCTTCGGCTGTCACCGGAAAAGATGAACGGAGCCCTGGCTATTGCCTACCACCAATGTGCGGGCAGTGCACAGGCCATGATTGACGGGGCGCTGACAAAACGACTGGGGGTGGGGTTTGCTGTCAGGGGAGGGATCACGGCTGCCTTGCTGGCTGCCGAGGGAGTAAGCGGTGCAAGTGGCTGGCTTGAGGGGGAAGCGGGTCTGTACAGGCAATATTTTGGGTCTCCGTGTAACGGGAACGCGTTGTTGTCCGATTTGGGTTTGAATTTTGAAGGTGCAAATGTTGGTACCAAGCGTTATCCCTGCTGTGGTATCGTCCATCCGTTTATTGATGCAACATTGCAACTGATCCGGGGGGCTGACTTTGACGTTGAAGAAATAGAGGAGATACGGGTCTGGCATGGTGAGGGTACACGATTCCTAGTTGAACCGCGCAAGACAAAACAACAACCGGTAAGTATTGTGGATGCACAATTCAGTGTCCCCTGGGGAGTGGCGGCAGCCCTGACGGCAGGGAAGGTGACCCTGGAACATTTTACTGACGAAGGGATTCGTAATGAAAAAATACGGGACCTGTCTTGCAAGGTTACCGCGCAACTGGACGAAAGCATGACCCGGCTTGACAGTCTTGAGGCCGGCAGGGTGGAACTGAGGCTGGCAGGGGGACGAAAGTTGACAACTACTTGCGAGAATATGATGAATAACGGCGGCGGCCGAATGCCTTTCGATGAATGTGTGGAAAAGTTTTATGAATGTGCGGCTTTTTCCGGCATGGGACTCTCTGACATGAAATTAACCAAAGCAGTTGAACGGATTAAGAATTTTGAAAACCTTTCCGATGTTTCAGAGCTTGTCCGGCTGTTACAGCCTGAACAGTGATCCAGAGGATGGATTTAAAGCAACTGCGTTATTTTATCGGCATATGTGATGCAGGCAGTATTACGCGCGCAGCGAAGGTGTTGCATGTTGCTCAACCGGCACTGAGTAATCATATTTCAAATCTGGAAGCACAACTGAAAGTCGAATTGTTGCACCGCACATCACATGGCGTTATCCCTACGGAAAGCGGAGAGATACTTTACGCATCGGCCCATCGTGTACTGAGGGAGATGAGCCGGATTGCTGACGAGGTCAATGCGTTGAAAAACAAACCGGCGGGGAAGGTAGCCATTGGTGTAGCGGCGGGCATATCAAATATCTTTGGTATGAGATTTATCAAACAGATGACAAAGCATTACCCTGATATTAGTTTGGCTTATTCATCGGGGCTAAGTCCCGATTTATACAGAAAGTTGCTGACCGGAATTCTGGATATCGGCATGTTTTACAAGGAGCCTGAAATAGGGGGGGTTAGCAGCAGGAAACTACTGCGTGAAGAATTATTTGTCGCCATGCAGTGTTCATCCGATCGTCCCCCTTGTAATGAAGCTATAAGCATAGCCGAGTTGCGCAGGCTGCCTTTTGTTTTCCCGCGGACTGACCATTTTTCGATGAGAAGTATTGTGGAAAATGTTTTCAGTGAAGCCGGTTTTGCCCCTCAGATAGTCGCCGAAGTCGAATCATTTACTACCATCAAACAACTCGTTGCTGATGGATTCGCATGTACTATTGCTCCCTGGTCGAGTACATATGAAGAAGTAGAAAAGAAAATAATCAAGTTACGGCCCATAGAAGGTATCTCGATAACACGTTATCTTGAATTATGTATGCCTCTTGACAGGCCACTGGCAATTTCGATCACAGTGGCACGCCAGATGACAATTAAAGTCATTGAGGATCTTATCAGTACTGGCCAATGGCCCCATGTCTCACTAGTTGAAACGGGTGATTAGCTGCAACTCCATTGTTTATAAACGGGAAGTTCATCCGCTCTCCCGAGCCATATTTTTTGACACCAGCTTTGTGCTTCATTGAAACACTTTAGAAGGAAACCATAATACCAATTGTGGGAAAACGATAATGAGTATAAGTGTACATACCATTAATGCCAGGAATGGCAGTACTCCCAGTAAAACTTCATTGAACTTCGCGTCGGAAATCGATTTTATAACATATAAATTGAGACCGACCGGCGGTGTCAGCAGGCTCGCTTCAAGTGTTATTATCAGAACGACCCCATACCAAAGCAGGTCAAAACCAAATGCATTCAGTACCGGGACAATTATCGGCGTGGTAATTAATGTTACTGACATCCCGTCCATAAACATACCGAGAAGCAAAATCCCAAACAACAACGATGCAAACAAAAAAGTCCTACTCAATTCGAGGGTCAACATAAAATCAAGTAATAGATCGGGGAGATTGAGGTAGACCAGAACGTGTGAAAAATATGCAGCGCCCCCCACTATGAAAAACAACATCACAGTGGTTCTTGCACTCGCCCGGGCTGAGTCCATTAAAAAGGCAAAAGAAAATTTCCGATACAATATTGCTGCAATCAATGCCGCCCATACCGCAGCAACCACAGCTGCTTCGGTTGCTGTGAAGGCGCCTCCATAAATTCCACCTATGATGATCAGTGGCAAAGTTAAAGTAGGTATTGAGCGCCAGTATTTTTTCCCGCCAGAGTCAGCAATACTTTTAGGGGGGGTGACCTGGGGCATTCGAAATCCCATGATAAGTGTAAAAACCGAAAACAATGACACCAACAGGAGTGCCGGGACCATTGCTGCCAGGAATAGAGCTCCAATGGATACGTCCGCAATCACACCATAAACGATAAGACCTATGGATGGCGGAATCAGAATTCCAAGCGTCCCACCTGCTGCTACCAGCCCGAAGATAAAGCGGCGCGGGTATCCAAAACGTCTCATTTGAGGGATTGCTACGCCCCCCACTGTCAACGTAGTGGCCACAGATGAACCCGAAATAGCGGAAAACGTAGTAGACAATGCGATGGTGGCAACACCCAATGAGCCAGGAAGACGTTTAGTGATTGTATATAACGAGTTGTACAGGTCGGTAATTGCATCCGTGCGCACTAGTATTTGTGCCATCAATGCAAAGGCAGGAATAGCAACAAAAAGATAATTGGCAAGCCGTGTATAGAAAACATCTGCCAGCAAATTAACAGCGTGGTTCCCTTCTACAATAGAAAAAGGTATTAATGTCCCCAGAATAAGGCTCGCAAAAACCGGTACCCTTAAAAACAATAACGCCAGGATACTAATGATTATGGCGCTGACCAACATCGTCTTTTACTCCATATGGTGCTCTAACAACACGAACTAGATCCAGGCCCGTAATCAACGTCATAAATGCAGCGCCTAAAGGCAAACTTATCGCAACTAACCAGGTTTGCAAACCAAGACTACCCGGTACATACAAGCCGAATTCGATGGCAAATATCACCATTTTCGATCCGGAAATCAACAGAGCCGCAGATACGGCAAACAATGAAAATTCCGTCACATAACGCAACGGTGGCAATATATCAATACTGATATGTTTGTCCTGAATGAGGAGATCGCCTGCACACAGCGCTACAAACAGGGGGATTAAAAATGTGTTTATCTCGTCGGTCCAGGATAACGGTTGGCCAATAAAATATCGCGATAAGACGCCGATTACACCAACGCCAACCATAAGCAAAATGACTATCGCCCCCATAGAATTCAGTACTGCCGCAACATTACGTACGCGTCTATTCAGGGATGTGGTAGCTTTCAGCATTCTCAGACTTCAGATAAATTGAAGATTTTCCTTCAGTGTATTACGGCATGCCCACTTTCGTTTTGGCGTTCATCAGGTGGATGGCGCTATATTGCAGAACTTCCTTGCCTCTTGCCCCGCTCAGATCATTGAAGGTTGAGAGCCACGCTGGTTCCATGACAGAGCGAAGTTCCTCAATCTCTTGTGCTTTGAGAAAATAAACCTTCATTCCTTTTTCGCGTAGCAGCTGGGGAGTTTCTGCCTCCAGCTTTACTGTTAACTCTGCGGCTGCCCGCTCGGTACTGTGACTGACTCTGCTAATGATCTGTCGATTCGCCTCAGACAGCGAATTCCACCATTTTAAATTTACTGTGAGCATCACAAAGGCGGGGAAAAGCGGTGAAACAGTCACCCAATTATTTACCTCATAAAATCGACGCATATATATCGATCTCAATGTGGTTAAGGAGCCATCGATCATTCCTGTTTGTAACGCTTGATAGACTTCCGCACCGCCAAGGGATACAGGCGAGGCGCCAACGGCGCGCAGTGCAGAATTCAGTAAAGGACTTGCCCCCCTGATTTTTTTATGGGCGAAATCTTGCGGTTTTACAAGCGGTTTACCTCGTGTCGATATCCCTATCATGTGACCCATAATTAACCACGCTACTACTTTCATTCCTTTCGACTCTACCCGGGTAGCAAGATAGCTGCTTAATTGAGAATCTCTGAAAGAAAATAGAAGTGTGCGATCGGAAAAGGCGAATGGTCTAGACAAGATAGATAATTCGGGTAAGGTCCGTCCCCAATAGTCAAAATGCACAAAAGCTCCGTCGACGTATGCCCGCGCCACCGCATTTATCTGTTGCTCTGGCTTAAAAAGCTGTGAGCCCGGATACAGGATAACCTCAATATTGTCACCTTCTTTTTCTATATTCCGGGCCCAATCAGCTACAAGTTTTCCAAGCGGAGAACCCGACGGCATTGCATCACTTACACGAAATCGAACTTTGTCCTCCGCATATCCAGGCTGCTGGAATATAAAAATAAACAATATGACCAATTTGAAGTTCAAAACCCTACACATTTATTTTTACACTGTTGGTTAATTGAGGAGACGAATGATCTTTGTCGCGTCGTCTAGTTCATCAAGATTCCAAACCATATCGGCTATCTCCTGTAATCTATTTGCCGGAATAGACACCGGAGAAAAAGCGGCGCAATCCATGAACTTTGCAGCAACCGTTTCAAATGACGCCACACCTTTGGTGCCCGACATGTGGTTGTCTTTTTGACTTGTAACAGTTTTTCCATTACGGAGGTGAAGTTCCACTCGACCTGGCTCAAGACCAACAACCCTATTCAGGCTGAGATCAGGCTTCGCTGTGATCTTCTGTGAAATTGCAAGAATATCTTTATCTTTAATAGCTGTACTGGTAAATGATTCGGGATTGACCACACCCTTCACAATAGCAACTGCAACTGTCCAGGGTATGCTGAATTGGGTGTCAACCACATTACGTGGTTTGCGTTTCACATCCAGAGGTTTCACGAAACCACTAGCGCCTTCACCGTGCCAAACCGTAACTGCTTGAACATCCCTGAAGTTTATTTGGTAATGACTGACAAGTTCCAAGGCAGCGTCGATGAAAGGAAACATCATACCTCCACAGGGATAAATTTTTATGTCCGTATTGACCCCCTCAAATTGCTGACCGAGACCTGTCATAAATGTATCAGAGTCATAACTCTCATTTACCCCATAGAGCTTGCACAGACCATATTCACCGTCCAGGACATCGTCTGCTCCAGTGATACCTCGTTCTGCCATCAACGCTGCAGTCAAACCACCCCTCACTGCAAAACCTGGTCCCATTCTCTTGGTCAGAGCCCCGCTGCTGACTCCCTGGGTGTTACCCGCACACTGCTGATAAGCGATGCCTAATGCGTGACGGATCTTAAGTTCATCTAAACCAAACATTCGTGCAGCAATGGCTGCACTGCTCAAGAAACCTAATACAGAGGTCCAGTGCCAACCGGAAATTACTTTGTTTACATTCGATTTCAGCCCCATT
>JAADJE010000046.1 GCA_013150915.1 Gammaproteobacteria bacterium | reverse complement strand
TAACCTCGCTCGGCCAAGCGCGCTCCAAGAATACTTAACTGAGCTTCTGCTCCACCCGCCGAGATAACACACTTGTCTCCAGAGAGTAATGGGTAGGCTGACGGAGAAATAAGACAAACACGTTTCACTTACCATTAATCCTTATATATCAAGCAAAGACTCTAACCTTAACTGAAAAATATGTTATATCGCACCCATGTTATCTCTAAGACAAATAGCTGATAAAGCCAACCAAATCAACACAGGAACTTCATATTTTTAATTAAATCAACTTCCTCACAATAACATTTATATTCGGTAAAATAGCGTTGGTATTTCCTCTAAGCACTGGATACAGACACGTAACAATACCGGCGAAAATTATATTTTTTAAAGATCGTCGTTTATTTACCCTGTAGTCAATAAACTCGCCCAGACTACTGCATAAATCTATATTGTTTAGAATTTCCCCTCCATTAGCTTCCAGTACTTTTCTTACCTTTCCATACGGCATTGGATCCCACATAGGTGGCGTACGCCCAAATAATTTAGCGTATGAAACACCAATTCGCCGTGGCAACCAATGCGCGAAAGGCAATCCGCTATCATGCGCATCAATAATGCAAGACTTATTCGGTAGCTGTATAAATACAATTCCGCCCTTTTTAGCTAAACTCATCAGCTTGGCAAGCGCCGGAACTTGGTTCTCTCTGCCAACATGCTCTATTACTTGAACACAATTAATAATATCGAATTTCTCATCAAACTCTTGCTCAAGAAAATCAGATTGCATCACGTCAACATTATCAATGCCCAAATCCACGCACCGTTGTTTTGTCAACACTACGGGGAACTCATCGATATCCAGTGTTGTAATTTTACCTGCACCGGCACGGTGCCAAGCTTCCACATTCTGCCCAGAGCCGCACCCCACCTCTAAAACAGACCTTCCCTCAACATTAATATGCTTCATTATGTAGTTATACATAACACCATGCACATTATCCGGTCTTATATTTTCTATTATTAACCTATTAGTGTCTCTATTTTTATGTATTTCAGGATCGTACCACTTGCGCAACATATCGATAAAATCATTGCTATAATTGGCATTAGCGAGGCGGTTAATTTCTTCATTTGGGATTTGAAGCATATTTAATCACACCTTATTGGTCATTTGAGACCACTCGTAGAATTTCATTAGTTTACTCCCCATTTTCTGAAATATTTCCACAGACTACTAATATGCCAACGGAAGTGTGGCTCTTGGATAGTCTTAATACTTAAACTAATACTGGCATGCTGCCCTGCATGTACGACTTCTGCTTCTGGGTAATAAAACACTTTATAACCGGCATCAAGCAACGTCCTACAAAGGTCTACGTCCTCCATGTAGAGGAAATATCGCTCATCCAATCCATTGATATTCCTAAATGCCTCCATTCGTAGTAGTACGGCACCACCGGATACCCAATCTACCGACCGTTTATATTTTCGATCAAAATCAAGCATAAAATATCTCGAATATTCTGTTCTGCCGATTTTAGTATTCCGAAGAAATGACCTGACAAATATAAATGTCCAGGGTCTGGGGAACCGCCGGGAGGATGGTTGAACAACACCCTTCTCATCAACTACCTGCGGCCCGATCGCTCCAATCTTCGGGCTGCTTGCAAACCACCTTATCATTTCAACAACTGATGAATCTGGCAAAATGGAATCAGGATTTAGCACAAACAACAGCGGTGCAGATGCATACTTTGCACCAAGATTTACGCCGCCCGCATACCCCAGGTTTTGGGGGCTAGCCACATAGTGCTCACACGCAAGCTCTTCCTGATATTTTTTATTTTCGCTACCTGAGTATTCCGAATTGGAGACCACGACGCACTCCAATTTCAGCGCATCCATCCATTTCCTCACAGAGGCGAGACATGTGGACACCTGGTCCATGCACTGGTACTCAACAATAAGAATCGTGACATCCATACCCTATTCTTGACTCCCTAGCACATTATTTATCTCATTCGCAACAATCCGTGGTATATCCGACGTGTAATCAGACGGCATATTTAATTCACGTGCTGCTTGAATTGCCTTACCCAGATCATCCATATTCTTAAGCGCCACCAACCAACCTTCATTCTCCAACGCATCGACTAACTCAGTTTGATCCCCCTGATCCTCAAAGAATCGAGGATCACGCGGCACCGCAACAGTTGGCTTTCTAGCGCGAAGACATTCCTTCAGACTTCCAAACCCACCTTGCGCAATCACAACATCGGCTCTGTTTATCCATGCAAGCAGAACATCATGATCGACAAAGGCATGACACTCAAACTCATACTTGTCGCCCGGCGTATGCCCACACTGTGCCACCACTTCTTCTCCACTCTCTTGCGCCCATTTATCTACAGCATCCAGCAAACGAGTGAAATGGGCTGGCCCTGTTCCCAATAGCACAAGTATCATAATAAAGGACCGCCATATATAGCCTTTGGATAAACCTTCAGCATTGGTTTCCACTGTACGATAAAAAGGTCTGCAACTCTGTACATTATTAGACCAGTACGCGAAGGTGACGTTACCCTCGCACCGGTCTCAATAAAGATTATCCTGGATCCAAATATTTTCCCGAGAATACAGGTAGACAGCGCAATACCAGCGCCCGTACTTATAATCACTTTTGGCCGTTTTCGGAAAAACAATATCGACGACTGCCATAAATTTTTCACACCAATCGGACTTTTATGAGGGTCAATAACATAGTGGACCTCCTCATCTCGTAACCTGCTCACGACATGTGGCTCATAGAAAATCACAAAGTAGTGTGGAACATTGATTTTTTCAATTGCCGCTAACGCTTCAGACAGGTGCCCACCTGATGAACAAACCACACATACGGGGCTTCGCTTATTATTAGTGGTACTGGCTGACTTCATAACCTTAGCTCAACTCAAACCGTACTTACGAGCAAGATCACCTTGCCTGTCTATCAGCACAACAGGTATTTCATCATCGCGCAACTTGTCCAGGCATGCGGTGCCACTACAGCAGTAAATATCCAGAGGGAACCCGGCCAGGAATGCCTTAAACCGTTCCCACAAACAATACAATGCCCCCATGAAACCGTTTAACGGCCCCGGGTTCACAATCACTCTGACATCAAGATCGGAGCCCTCGTGAAGTTTATCTCTGCAATAACTTCCATAAAGCGCCAGCCCCTGAATAAACCGGAAACGTTCACCTCTTGCTTTCATCTCATCCGCAAAACTGTGGAATCTTTCAACTTTTGTAGGAAAGGGATACACGTACCGCATTAATACAAAGAAGTGTCCATTAATTAGCCAGTTGAGTGTGTGTGCAATCAGAATCGAGTAGAGCACAGACAGAAGACTGGTTTCGCTCCATACGAAAGCCAGCAACACTCCAGCAATAACCACATCCAGCGACAACTTGACTGTGAGCTCATAAATATTCATGTAGCGCATGCACTGGAAAACCCAGTTAGATAACAGGACTACAAGTCGCGTCTGCATCAGCCGACCCAGCCAGGAACCTTCCAGTCCTCCTTGCGGTTTTTTTTTCATACGTACATCTCTGCCAACAGTTTTTTTACTGATTGTTGAAGCTCTTCTACTGTTCCATCATTGTCAATCACATGAACCTCACCTTCAGCCCTGATCTTGTCATAGTGCGCATAACGATCGCTAAACTCCCGGTCTACAGCAGACTCAGGCCTGGCCTGCAACACCTTGTCTCTGGATCGGTGCAAAACGACCGATACAGTACTATCGGGAAGTAATCGCTTGAATGCTCGTCCGATACGACTTTTATCCAGACCGGCAAGACGGGTGTCAATCATGGTATCAACCAGAATATCGTATACATAACGATCCAGCACCAGAACTCTGTTGCGGGACCAGAGGCCGGTTTGCAGATACAACAGCTTTACTCTTAAAGCATCCAGGTACTGCAATATCACGAACGACCAGGCGACAAGCGATGACCGGTAGAACTCGTGGTAGCCGACCCGAATATCCCCGGCCATCTCATATTTTGTAAATCCAAAAACACGGCAGAAAGCCAAAAGCGGCTTACTGAAAAAATGATTGAACCGGAGCCAGCGCACGTCAGTACGATACCCCCGGCCTCGCAGTTCTTCTGCAATATATTCAGCCACTGTGGTTTTCCCGGAGCCATCTATACCCATCACATAGATGATTTTGGGCTTTACGGCCTTACCATTAGAACGCCCCACCGCTAGACGACCTCTTTCAATGCAATGTCACCCACCTGGTCCCAGTCAGGGTATTCTTCCATGAAATCTCGTGCGGCTTTACCCAGCCGGGTGACTATATCCTGATTCAGTGACAGATGGATCATTGCATTAGCGAATTTATTTTTATCGAGTGGATCAACAACAATACCTCTTCCTTCAACAAGTTCGGGAATACCATCTACTGGCGATGCAATGACAGGCTTCCCTCTCGACAATGCTTCCAGAATTGCAATGGGAACATCCGAAGGCACTATCACAAAAGGCAGTATCACTACATCACATGCCTCGATACTTCCCCACACCTGTTCCCGCGTTAACCAGCCCCCTATTACGCGAATGCTCTTTCCCCAACCTTTTTCGTCAGCTTGGGTTTCAATACTTCGACAAAGATCATCATCTGCCCCTCGTGCAAGAACGACCAGTCGTACTCGTGGCTCATTTTTTACCACGTCCGGGAAAGCCTCCATCAGTGCATCAAACCCTCTGATTGGCCGAACCGCACCCAGGTACAGGAATACGCAATCACTATCTTCAAACCCGAATATTAATTTCGCATCTGATATCACTGTACTGCTGACTGGCGACCGATCCTCTTTGTCTATGCCAACAGGAAGCACTGCAACTTTCCCGTCTGTGGCTCCACCACCGAGCAGTAAATTTCGATTGGATTTGCTTTGCGTAAAGACTTTGCTGAAGACGCTGCTTTCCAGCATGCGTATAAACAGCCACCTCGGTATCAGTCGCTGTTGCCACAGTGCGCGAAGCTGCACAAAAGGAATTCCCGCCAGACTGGCACGAAAAAGCTCACGCCATGAATATAGCGGACAGGTAATCAATGCAATAATCGGGCAACCCAGACTCCTTAGCACTGGCCAAAAAGCCAGGGTTCTGGGTGTTGTACTCCACCACACCTGGGCAGGCTCATATGCCGCAATCAATCCCCCCAGTTGACGCTGCCGGAACACGGAGAGGAAACGGGTGTATACCACGGTAACGCCTTCAGACCAGGACTCCTCGACACTATCAGCATCACCATCAGTAATAAAAACAACTCTGTGTTTTGATGTTATACGCAGCCCGATCTCATAGAGATAGCGCCAAGGCTGCAAGCGCATATTATCTTTACTGATGCCGTTAGCGACAATTACCGTGGTGCCTTTCATTATTCACTCGCTCAAAGGAACGGCGACCTCGTCAAGCCACTCTGAAAATTGTTCTACGTTTGATTTCGAAAATTGCTCCATCACAATTTCGCGATTACGCTTGCCCTGTGAGATTCGAAGCTCATCGTTCAACGCCAACTCACGAATTGCCGCTGCCAACTGATCGGCTGACTGCTCGTCAATAAGCATGTTCTCCACCAATTCCTCAATGGCTCCACAACGGGTTGCAACCACAGGAAGCCCACATGCCATCCCTTCCATCAATACAACCGGGATGCCTTCTGCACCTTCCTTTTCCGTCGTAATTGATGGCACGCAAAGAATATCCGCCGTCTGGTAAAAAATCCGCAGTTGCTCCTGATCCATTTTATTGAAGACTGTGATTTTGTCACGCACACCGATTTCGTCTGCCATATAGCATAAATCGATTTCTCCAAACCCTACGAATATAAACCGTATTTTCAGGTCGCTTAATTGCTTTGCTGCCTCCATCAAATACTGAAAGCCTTTCCGTTCTGTAAACCGTCCCACTGCCAGTACTTTCAATTCATCTGTTGGCCGGTATAAGTCAAGATCTACGAAAAGGTGGTTCAGTCGCATTTTTTCAGGCGGAATTGCATACTCGGCAGAAAGCCTGTCACACCACCGACTGGCAATGGGGAATATACGATCACTTGCTATTAGCGCCTTGCGAAATATGCTTACATTTGGATTAGTGTAAAACTCATGTGCATGTATCGTCACGGAAAGTGGCAACCCGGTAAGCCTTTTACAGTAATAGCCTATGAAAAATTTGCTATCGCCGAAGTGACAGTGAATCTGCCGAACGCCACTACGTTTCATTATTGGTGCAAATTTTGTCGCAAATACAAGATAGATGAGCCCGCCATCGCGCAAAGCCTCCAGGAGCAACGCCGGGCGTAAACACATCTTCAGCAGCAGTATCGGGGCTTCAACAACCAGACGCTTGAGCGATAAAAAATGATACGGCCAATCCGGCTTCGGCGAAAACACATCACCTTTATTAAACTTGGTAGCAAACAGAACAATCGAAACACCACGATCACACAACGCTTCAACTTCACGATAGATAAAGGCTTCGAGACCTGCACCCATCGAAACGATATAAGCAATCGGTTTCTTTTGCATGGCGGTTTTATTACGAATATTGTTGCTGGTAATAGTCACGATACGCACCGTCACGCACGCGCTCCCACCACTCCTGGTTGCCAAGGTACCATTGAACTGTTTTTTCGATACCGTCTTCAAAGGTAAAGCGAGGTTCCCAACCAAGTTCTCGCTTCATCTTCCCGGCATTAATCGCATAGCGCCTGTCATGACCAAGGCGATCTTTAACATAAGTAATAAGATCGCTTTTAGGACTATCACCAGGCATTAGTTTATCCAGGTGCTTACACACCAGTTTCACGATATCGATATTTGTCCATTCATTACAGCCACCGATACTGTAGGTTTCTCCCACTACTCCATTCTGGATAACGGCATCTATACCCCTGCAGTGGTCTTCCACATGTAACCAGTCGCGAATATTTTTTCCGTCGCCATATATCGGCAGCAGCTTGCCTTCCAGTGCATTGATTATGACGAGTGGAATAAGTTTTTCAGGGAACTGGTATGGACCATAGTTATTAGAGCAGTTGGTTGTAAGTACCGGCAAACCGTATGTGTGAAAATAGGCTCTCACCAAATGGTCGGAAGAAGCCTTTGATGCCGAGTAGGGACTATTGGGGGCAAACGGTGTTGTTTCGGTGAATGCGGGATCATTCGCACCCAGTGACCCATACACTTCATCTGTTGATACGTGTAGAAAACGACAAGACGTATTGTCCTTGTCCCAACCATTGCGGGCTGCCTCCAACAAGGTGAATGTCCCGTTTACGTTGGTTTTTATAAATTCCTCTGGCCCCAGGATGGATCTATCGACATGTGACTCAGCCGCGAAATTAACAACAGTATCGATTTTTTCTTCTTCGAACAATTTAGCGACAAGATCAGCGTCGCAGATACTGCCGTGTACGAAACGATAGTTTGGTGAATCATCGATGTTCTTCAGATTCTCCGGATTACCGGCATAGGTGAGCGCATCCAGATTGACGACACGATCTGATGGATGACTCTGCATCCAGTAACGAACAAAATTTGAACCAATGAACCCGGAGCCACCGGTTACCAGGATATGCTTCATTTAGTTGCCTCTTTTTCACTTTCCAGCATGGCATGCAGACTTTCACGCCAGTGCGGAATCGGGTAATCCAGCACATGACGAATTTTCTCCTTACTCAGCACCGAGTAAGCCGGGCGTTTCGCTGGCAACGGAAAATCTTTGGTTGGAATCGGACGAATAGTCTCCGCAATAACGGGGAAACCTGCCTGTTTTGCACCGGCCACTATCTCCACAGCAAAGTCATACCAGGAGGTAACACCTTCATTTGTGAACTGGAAAGTTCCCGATGCATTTTCTTTGACTAATGCCCGCATGGCTTTGACGATATCGCCAGTCCAGGAGGGTGTGCCTATCTGGTCATCCACTACCCTTAACTCATCTCTTTCCGCCGCCAACCTGAGCATTGTTTTAACAAAATTATGTCCATGTACGCCATAGACCCAGGCCGTTCTCAGGATCAGTGCCTCGGGCAGTACTTCGCGGACAGCCTGCTCCCCTTCCAGTTTGGATTGGCCATAGACACCTAAAGGGTTGGTTGTATCGTCTTCTTTATAGGGGTACGAGCTGTCACCCCCAAAAATAAAATCAGTAGATACGTGCAACAGACGTCCATCGCTGCATTTCACACCTTTGGCCACTGCCCTCGCGGCATCCCGATTGACGGTAAAGGCAAGTTCACGCTCTTCCTCGGCCTTGTCCACCTGCGTATAGGCCGCGCAATTAACGACCCAGTCTGCTGCGTACCCGGCAATGGTATCCGCCACCTGGTCAGGACGGGAAAAATCCAGTTCCTTCCTGCCAATGGCAATGCAGGGCTCGCCATCCGCCTGCAGTGCAAGCACCATTTCCCGACCCAGCTGGCCGTTTGCGCCTGTTACCAGAATCGTCATTGCACAGCCTTGTACGCCGGCAGCTTTTCACTCATTTCACTGAGCAGCAGGTTACTGGCATCTTTATCCGATATTTTAAAATCACTTCCCGGCCAATCTATGCCTATCTCAGGGTCATCCCAGCGAATTCCGTGCTCATATTCAGGTGCATAATAATCCGTACACTTGTACAGAAAGTCTGCACTCTCGCTCAACACGCAGAAACCATGCGCGAACCCCGGAGGAACATAAAGCTGGTGCTGGTTTTGTTCACTCAGTTCCGCGCCGACCCATTGACCAAACGTGGGTGAACCTTGTCGAATATCGACAGCAACGTCGAACACGGCACCCGCTGCTACGCGTACCAGTTTCCCTTGTGGCTGATCCAGCTGGAAATGCAGACCACGCAATACTCCCTGACTTGACCGCGAATGATTATCCTGCACAAAATCCACGTCCAGGCCTGCCTCGGCATATTTTTTTCTATGCCAACTCTCCATAAAGAAGCCTCGACTATCACCAAAGACGTCGGGTTCAATCAAAAGCACATCAGGGATCTTCGTTGGCCTGATCTTCACGAACAATGGCCATCTTCTGCAAGAATATCCAATAGGTAACGCCCATAACCGTTCTTTGCCAACGGTTGCGCCAGCTTTTCCAGCTCATCTGCCGCTATATAGCCCATCCGGTACGCAATCTCTTCAACACAGCAAACCTTAAGCCCTTGTCTCTGCTCAATCGTTTCAATAAAGTTTGCGGCTTGCAGTAATGAATCATGCGTACCGGTATCCAGCCAGGCCGTACCACGCCCCAACGTTTCAACATGAAGCTTACCGCTCGCGAGGTATTGGGTATTTATATCCGTGATTTCCAACTCACCGCGCGGAGAAGGTTTCAGGTTGGCGGCAATATCCACTACCTGATTGTCATAGAAATACAGGCCGGTTACCGCAAAGTATGAGCGTGGCTTTGCCGGCTTCTCTTCTATCGACAGCGCCCGCCCATTGTCATCAAACTCAACCACACCATAACGTTCCGGATCACGTACGCGATAGGCAAAAACTGTTGCGCCCGACGCACGCTCAGCGGCACGCCTGAGATTGGTACCCATGCCGTGGCCATAAAAAATATTATCGCCAAGCACGAGGCAACAAGAAGAACTACCGATAAAATCTTTACCAATGGTAAATGCCTGTGCCAGCCCTTCCGGCTTAGGCTGAATTGCATACTGGATATCCAGCCCGAACTGGCTGCCGTCAGCCAGCAACCTCTGGAAAGCCACACTGTCTTCGGGCGTGGTAATAATCAATACTTCACGAATTCCCGCCAGCATCAGGGTCGACAAAGGATAGTAGATCATCGGCTTGTCGTACACGGGCATCAGTTGCTTACTGACGGAACGTGTTAGAGGGTATAAGCGGGTGCCGGATCCTCCGGCGAGAATAATGCCTTTCATACTTCTGTACCCTGTGTATCCAAGTAGCCCTCTCTGAGTAAATAGAGATATATATCCTGCGACGCCTCCATAGGTGTTAACCCTTCAGTATCGACACGCAATTCTGGCTGCTCGGGAATCTCGTAAGGATCGCTGATACCCGTAAACTCGGGGATTTCACCACGACGTGCCTTGGCGTACAGACCTTTACGGTCACGTGCTTCGCAAGCTTCCAGCGATGTCGCCACATGGATTTCAATGAAATCACCATGTGGTTCGATCATCTCTCGCACCGAGCGACGCATCTGTGAATAGGGTGCAATCGGTGCACAGATCGCAATACCGCAGTTCTTTGTTATTTCACTGGCAACGTAACCAATACGGTTGACATTCAGGTAACGGTGTTCCTTTGAAAAACCCAGCTCACTGGACAGATGCTGGCGCACAATATCTCCATCCAGCAAAGTCACCGGTCGATCTCCTGCTTCCAGCAACTTGGCATATATGATTTTTGCCAGCGTAGACTTACCTGAGCCGGAAAGCCCCGTAAAAAACAGGGTGAAACCCTGCTTGCCGCGCGGTGGGTAAGCCTTGCGTAATTCACTCACAACTTCTGGAAAGCTGAACCAGGCCGGGACTTCCTCTCCCTGACTCAGGTCGCTTTTCAACTGTGCATCGGTGTAATCAGTGGCCTCCAGGCCTTCACTCCTGATCACCGAAGCCGGCAGGAAACGATCTTTTGCAGAGACAAAGCGCATGGCCTCCACGGGTACGATTTTGACACCTAATTCTTCACTAAACCTGTCTACCAGTTCACGAGACTGCTCCGGCTGATAGAACTGCTGATCTTCATCGCTGCCAATAGCCGGCGGATAAGCATGCCTTGGCCCGATGATCATGTGTGAACAGCCGTAGTTTTGACTAACAATGGCATGCCACAGCGCTTCTCGCGGTCCGGCCATACGCATTGCCAGCGGAAGCAGTGACAACATAGCCAAATTCTGTGGGAAATAGTGGCGGATGGCCTGGTAGCAGCGAACGCGCGCGTAGTAGTGCAGGTCACCGGGTTTGGTCATACCCACTGTGGGATGCAGCAGAATATGCCCCTGAATATCCTTGGCGGCCTGCAAGACAATATCCCGCTGCAACCGGTGCATAGGCTTCGATGTCTGGAAGGACACAACACGACGCCAGCCTTTCTTCCTGAAAAGTGCCCGTAGTTCTTGTGGTGTATCCCAGAAACTCTCGAAATCGTGGTGAATCGGAGACTGTATGCCCTCGATCCGGCCACTTATGTAAACAGGCTTGACGACTTCATGCAGGTAGCGCACCCCCGGATGCGCATCCGATGTAGTGTTATAAACTTTTTCTGCCTCGCGGGTTTTGTCAGGCTGCCAGATATCCTCGACGGTCAGCACCGCAGGCATGAAGCCTTCGCCATCACGCAGAGCGATTTTCGAACCTTTTTCCAGTTTGGTGGCAAACGCCTCATCAACATCGAGCACAATGGGTACCGGCCAGACGGTGCCATCTGCCAGCCGCACGTCATCAACAACCGAATCATAATCGGCCGGGTTCATGAACCCGGCCAGGGGAGAAAATGCCCCATTCATGAGCAATTCAAGGTCGCACACTTGCCGCTGATTTAGCGTAAGTGACAGATATTGCTGAGATTCTGTTTTAAGAACTTCTGCTTTATCTGGATCAACCAGAAGACTAACCAGCTGGCCACCATGTGGTTTTACAAAAAATTGGGTCGTTGCCATTAGTTAGAAATCCACGAAATTATTACGCAGCCAGTTAAGCGGCCGGGCGTCGGCATTTTTTACACCCGTAACCTGGCACCCCCAGAATGATGGAGTTTAGGTGTTCATCATTGCAGGGTAAACCCCCTCCGCTGTTGCACCATCTACTGCCACGCTGCCAACCGGCCCATACAGGCCTGATTAAGCACCTGCACCCGCGTCTGGCTGGATGCCTCATTATAACAACGCAATTCCGGTGCATTGCCAGACGGTCGCAGATGGATAATTTCATCATTTTCAAACGTAATACGCAGACCGTCGGTCCGGTCTGTCTGTTTTACCGTACCGCACAGATCACCAAACAGCGCCTCAACAGCCTCACCGGACTCAGCAAGCGCCTCAATTTTCTGTCGCGATAGCGCTGTGGGGAAGTTTTTCAACCGGTCACTGGCGGTGTAGCGCGGTGGCAATACCGCAACCAAATGACTGACCGGGCATCCTTGCTGGCGCGCGCTTACGAGTATCGCCAGCATGGGCAGGGCAGCATCACGAGTAGGCAGCGCCAGCAGCGCCTTTCCATCCAGCGTGATATCCGATGCCAGCAAGAAGCCACCGTTGGCTTCATACCCTGCCACAGGGAGGGTGTCGTCGACCAGCGCCTGGTTCATCCGCTCAATCACGTAAGGTGAACCGATACGGGTACGGTACACGGTGTCGAACCAGCCGCAGGCTTCCACCACGCTGTTGCTGCTCACCGGCGT
>JAADJE010000099.1 GCA_013150915.1 Gammaproteobacteria bacterium | reverse complement strand
TCTGTGCTTGTGACAGGTCGATGCCAACGAATTCACTGTTTGGAAATTCACAGGCCATTGGCAACAGGTTCGTCCCATCTGCGCAGGCCAGTTCAAGCACCCGGCAGTTCGCCGGGTCGGGGCTGTCGAGACCTAACAAGCGCCCGATACCAGCAAGCAAAGCCGGATGCGACTCCGCGTAAGCACTGCTGGCATACGGCAGTGAATCATAGTCGCTCGAATGATCAGGATTGTTCATAAAGCATCATTTTTTTGTTAGCTCTTGTTGGGAATGGCGGGGGAATAATATAACAGAGTGGCGAAGCTAACAGCAGAGGATAAGTTAAAGGGAAAGAAAGATTTTCTTTTTACGTAAAATAAAAATCTCAAACTAATCGCGCCATGGGCGACACTGCGGGGCCTGGTCCTTTCATTTGATCTTGACCTCAATTCCCTTTTGGGTGTCGAGAACTGGAAAGCTGGAACGGATAAGCACGATTAAACCCACGCACAAGAATAAAAAAGAAAACCACAGATAAACACACAAATTGTTATACTGCAAACCTCGCAAAAATAGAGAAGAGTGTATTCATTGCTTCGTTATACCCTGAGACGATTCCTTGGTGCCTGGCCTACGTTACTGATTCTGATGACGCTGGCTTTTTTTATGATGCGTGCCGCACCGGGTGGCCCCTTCGATACAGAAAAAACGCTGGCACCGGAAATCCAGGCTAACCTGGATAAAAAATACCATCTCGACGAACCGCTTATAAAACAGTATGGCCGTTACCTTTTTGATCTGGCACAAGGTGATTTCGGCCCCTCTTTTCAATATAAGGATTACTCCGTCAATGAACTGATCGCAACAGGTTTTCCGGTCTCATTACGGCTGGGTGGCACCGCGATCATACTGGCATTTTTCATTGGCAGTCTGCTCGGGACGATTGCAGCATTGCGACAAAATACAGCAATTGATTACAGCGTAATGGCCACAGCGATGACCGGTATTTCGATACCGAATTTTGTTCTTGCACCACTAATGATTCTGCTGTTTGCCGTCAATCTTAAATGGCTGCCCGCTGGCGGCTGGAATGATGGTGCATTCAAGAACACAATACTCCCAATAATTGCCCTTACCCTCCCCTATGTGGCCTATATCTCGCGATTAATGCGCAGTAGCATGATCGAAGTTCTGCGCAGCAATCCAATTCGTACCGCCCGTGCCAAGGGGCTGCCTGAACATACCGTCATTCTTCGCCATGCCATGAAGCCTGCCCTGCTACCGGTGATTTCTTTTCTTGGCCCGGCGACCGCTGGTATCCTCACCGGTTCCGTAGTCATCGAACAGATCTTTGGCATTCCCGGGCTCGGACGCTATTTTGTACAGGGTGCCTTAAACCGTGACTACACTCTGGTAATGGGTGTAGTGGTGTTCTACGGCATATTGATAATCTTCTTCAACATCATCGTCGACGTAGTTTATGCACTGCTCGATCCGAAGGTTCGCTATTGAAATGACTACACAGGATATTAATGCCCTGCAGTCGCTGAACAATAAAACAGAAATAAAAGGCCGCAGTCTGTGGAGCGATGCCATGCAGCGGCTGATGAGAAACAAGGCGGCAATCACCAGCCTGGTTATCCTTGGCATCATTACTATTATGGTTATCATTGCCCCGGTATTCAGTCCATTTGAGTTTGATGCGATTGACTGGAACCTGATCTCAACACCACCGAGCCTGGCGAACGGCCATATCTTCGGTACGGATGCTATCGGTCGAGACCTGTTTGTCCGTACCTTATATGGCGGGCGTATGTCGTTAATGATTGGTGTCATTGCCACCCTGGTCAGCCTGATCATCGGTATTAGCTATGGTGCCACAGCAGGCTATATTGGCGGTAAAACGGATGCCATCATGATGCGTATCGTCGACATTCTCTATGCCATGCCCTTTATGTTTTTTGTGATTCTTTTGATGGTCTTTTTTGGGCGTAACATCTATTTAATTTTTATTGCCATCGGTGCCATCAACTGGCTTGATATGGCACGTATCGTGCGTGGTCAGACCTTGAGTCTTAAGCGCAAGGAATTCGTCGAAGCGGCGGTGGCCTGCGGTGTCAGCACACCGCGTATTATTCTACGGCATATCGTGCCAAATCTGCTCGGTATCGTGGTTGTCTATATCACCTTAACCATCCCGCAGGTAATACTGGTTGAGTCCTTCCTAAGCTTCCTCGGACTGGGTGTGCAGGAACCTGCTACCAGCTGGGGGGCCCTGGTCAATGAAGGCGCACAGGATATGGAAATCGCGCCGTGGGCGCTGCTGTTCCCCGCTGTTTTTCTTGCCACCACCCTATTTTGCTTTAATTTTATTGGTGATGGCCTGCGCGATGCGCTGGATCCTAAGGACCGATAATAATCGGTAACAATCGCTAAATCGGACATGCCCCTACTCACCGTCAATAAACTTAACACCCACTTTAAAACTATGGATGGGGAGGTATCTGCCGTTAATGACATCTCATTTACCATGGAGAAAGGTGAAACCCTGGGCATCGTCGGTGAATCCGGCTCGGGTAAATCACAACTGGTGCTTTCCATCATGGGATTGCTAGCCACCAATGGTTGGGCTGAAGGAAGCGCGTGCTTCCAGGGGCAGGAACTGATTGGCCTGCCGACAAAGGAAATCAACAAGATTCGTGGTAATCGCATGGCAATGATCTTTCAGGATCCGATGACCTGTTTGAACGGATATTTAACCATTGCCCGACAGATGACGGAAGTACTGATACTGCACAAAGGCATGAGTATGGCCGATGCGCGACAACGCTCTATCGAGATGCTTGAAGCGGTACATATCCCGGATGCCCGAAACCGCATTAGTCGCTACCCGCATGAATTTTCCGGTGGCATGCGTCAGCGCGTAATGATCGCCATGTCGTTATTATGTGAGCCGGATCTGTTGATTGCCGATGAACCAACCACCGCACTTGATGTGACGGTACAGGCTCAGATCATTGATGTCATGAACGAGTTAAGATCCGACATGAATATGAGTATCATCATGATCACCCATGACCTCGGTGTCATCGCTGGCATTTCAGATAATGTACTGGTCATGTATGCCGGTCGTATTTGTGAATATGCCCCGGTCGATGACATCTTCAGGAACCCACAGCATCCTTATACACGTGGCCTGCTACATTCCGTACCGCGACTGGACGGCGACACTAGCCGTGCATTGCACGCCATCCCCGGCAACCCGCCGAATATGCAGCATTTGCCCACTGGCTGCGCTTTTTATGAGCGATGTGAATTCAGGCTTGAGATTTGTCTTAGCCAGCAACCTGCCCTGAAGCATATAGATGATCTACGGCAAAAGGCCTGTCATCTGGAGGCCTTGTGAATGGATAGTCACAAACCATTTCTAGACGTCAGTAACAACCGGGTCTGGTTCAATATTCCCGGACCAGGTGTGTGGCAGCGAAAGAAACAGATACTGAAAGCAGTGGATGATGTCAGCTTTCAACTGCGGGAAGCTGAAACACTGGGTGTAGTCGGTGAGTCCGGCTGTGGAAAATCCACCCTTGTACGCGGGATACTGGGACTGGAAACTATCACTGAGGGCAGCGTCAAACTAAACGGTGAAGAACTCACCACACTGGATAAAAATACCTTACGCCTTAAAAGACGGGACATGCAGATCATCTTTCAGGATCCGCTGGCCTCACTCGACCCGCGCATGACCGTCAGCGAAATCATCTCCGAGCCACTTCAGGTATTTCAACCCTCGCTTTCGAAGGAAGACCGTAAACAAAAAGTGCAGCAGATTATGCAACGGGTCGGCCTGCTGCCAAACCAGATCAACCGCTACCCACATGAATTTTCTGGTGGTCAGGCACAACGCATCGGCATCGCCCGTGCCCTGATCCTCAAGCCTAAATTGCTGGTCTGCGATGAACCCGTCAGTGCGCTGGATGTCTCCATTCAGGCACAGATCATTAATCTGCTGATGGATCTGCAACAGGAAATGGGCCTATCGATGATCTTCATCGCCCATGACCTAAGCGTAGTGAAACACATCTCACACCGTGTCATGGTAATGTACATGGGTAAAGTAGTCGAAATGGCATCACGGGATGAACTGTTCCGCCATCCACGCCATCCGTATACAAAGGCCCTGATGGAATCCATACCGATCCCGGATCCTGCTATCGAACGTGCCAAACGCGGTGCACCTCTGACAGGCGACCTGCCCTCACCGATGGATCCCCCTAGTGGCTGTAACTTTAGAACCCGTTGCCCAAAGGCAGAGGATATATGTGCAGCCGAAACACCCGAATGGAATGAAAAAAACCCCGATCACTGGGTAGCATGCCATTTTCCTGTTATTTGAAACTTGAAGACAAAACCAAAGGCATCTCACCACAAAGGACACAGGGGTCACAGAGATTTTTATGCTGGTATATATCAGTGACCAGATCATTGAATCAAAGCAGAGACTGGACAAGGCGTTACATTAAGCAAATATTATTCTTTTCCTCTGTGTCCTCCGTACCCTCTGTGGTAAAAAGACTTTGACCTTGAAACTTTGGGCTTGAAACTTTGAACTTTAAACTTCTCCTTTTAATAATCCTTGCCATCTTCCTGTCCAGCTGTGTGGCGCCACCACCGGAACCGGGTATAGGCAAGGCTATTGGCTGGGATGAATTGCCCGGCTGGAATGATGATCGTCAGGCTGAGGCCTGGCCTGCGCTGCTCCAGCAATGCAAGGTAATGGCTAAAAAGAAACCGCAATGGGAAGATATTTGTCATGCTGCAGTCGCGCTTGGTGATGTTGATGATAACATTGCCCGTACTTTTTTCGAGAGCCGCTTTGCCCCCCACCCTGTTATTCCGTCGAATAAAGAAGATGGCAGCCCGGGTATTGGGCTGGTAACGGGCTATTACGAACCGCTACTCAATGGCAGCTTCTCTCGCAGTAAACAATACCGATACCCGCTTTATACTGTTCCTGATGATCTATTACGCATAGATCTCGCCAGTCTTTATCCTGAGTTATCAACAATGAGACTGCGTGGGCGAGTAGTAGGGAAAAAGGTGGTTGCCTATCTGGATCGAGCGGCTATTGATGGTGAAGACTCACCGCTTTGGGGAAAGGAGCTGCTGTGGATTGATAATCCTGTAGCCGTATTTTTCCTACATATCCAGGGTTCCGGACGCATCCAGATGGACGACGGCAGCATAATGGCGGTTGGCTATGCCGACCAGAACGGTCAACCCTATACATCAATAGGAAAGATACTTATTGAGCGTGGCGAGATCTCACGTGAAGACATCAGCCTGTTTACCCTTCGACAATGGTTAAAAGAACACCCGCAACAGGCACAGGCGCTGCTGGAAAAGAATCGCAGCTATATCTTTTTTCAACTGCGTGAAAATGCAAACGAAGCCCCACGTGGTTCCCTGAACATTCCACTGACACCTTCCCGCAGTATTGCGGTCGACCCAGCCAACATTCCTCCAGGCAGTCCTGTATGGCTTGACACCAGCTACCCCGGAGAACCTGATGGTAGCTTACAGCGTCTCACCTTCGCGCAGGATACGGGAGGGGCGATCAAAGGTTATGCACGAGCTGATCTGTTCTGGGGTAATGGCGAACAAGCTGAAAAGCTGGCAGGGGAAATGAAGCAGGAGGCCAGGTTATATGTGTTAGTGCCACGATAACAACACTCAGTGGGCAATCTATACCACAGTGTACCCCCCGGTTAGCTTGTACCAATAATACATTGGATACACACCACGCTGGTATTAAAGTAATTTGTAACTTGTTGATTATAACTTATACTGGCTTCTTATGAATGCGAAGAAAAAAGTACCGTCCAATGTTATCGATCTCGGTCGTATCCTGCGACAAAAAGAGACCGAGATCGAGTTACTGCAGCAGACATTCACTGAGATTGGTAGTGAACTCAACCTTAACCGTGTTTTTCAGATCGTTTCAGAACGTGCCCGTAAACTGATCAATGCAGAAACAATATTAATCCCAATAATCGATTATAACCATCGGTCCTACACCTATCGTGGTGGATCAGGTAAAAATGCTGAAGAAATTGTCGGTGAATCGCTGCCGTTAAATTTTGGCGTATGTGGATGGGTATTGAAGCATAAAAAACCCTGGTGGCAGGGCACGCTGAAGGAACTCAGTGATGACGAAAAAAATCGCTGGGAAAAAGAGGTGGGAAACATACTTCTTGTTCCGCTACAGGGGAAAAAACATTTCCTTGGCGGGATTTCGGGCTTAAATAAAATAGGCGGAAAAGGCTTCGATAAAAGGGACTTAAATTTATTACAGCTTTTTGCTGGTATCGTGTCCATTGCAATAGAAAATGCGATGGCCGTTAAAAAGAATGAAGAATTTCGCTCTGAACTGAAACTACTAAATAGTCAACTCTCTGATAACAACAAACAACTGGAATATCTGTCCTTATATGATCCGGTCACCGCATTACCTAACCGATCCCTATCCCATTACCGCATAACGCAAGATATTAAAGATGCAGAATTTGCGGGATCCAATATTGGCATCCTGCTTATCGATATAGATCGCTTTAAGGACATCAATGACACCTATGGTCACGAACAAGGAGACCTTTTACTGAATAAAATCGCACGACGATTTGAGCAAAGGATAAGAAACCATGAAACACTGGCCCGCTTAGGAGGGGATGAATTTATCATCGTACTGCCCGATCATAACAGGCAACAAACAATAAAACGTACCGAACAGTTTATTCATAGCCTACAGGAAGCCTTTGTCATAAAGGGAGACAGCATCGTTGTCAACGCAAGCATTGGCATAGCCATTTACCCTGAGCATGGGAATGTATTCGATCATTTACTAAAACATGCTGATGTGGCTATGTATGCTGCAAAAAACAGTAATATATCTTTCAACGTCTACGACCCCGAGAATGATCGACTGGAGAAGGGTCATTTAATATTAGTCAGTGAGGCGCGTAAGGCACTGGAAGAGAAAAATTTTGAACTGTATTATCAAGCTAAGGTCAATGCCAGAGATGGTCAAATAGTCAGCGCAGAAGCACTCGGACGCTGGCATAGCGATACACTCGGTGATGTGTCACCGGAGATCTTTATCGATATACTGGCAGAAAGCAATCTACTTGATGAATACACCTACTGGGCAATAGAAACAGCACTGGCTCAGGCAAAAAAATGGCAGGCCGCTTTCAGGCCGGTACGCATTGCGGTCAACCTGTCTCCCCACACACTTATGCATCCTGATTTTAAACAAATGGTTGACCGGCTTGTTAAAGATAAGACGGAAGGTGCCCTGTTAACTTTTGAGATCACTGAGAACTTATTCTTGTCTGAGTTTGACCGCGTTTCTGATGTTCTTGAGTACATCCGTTTGCTCGGTGTGGAGTTGTCGATAGATGACTACGGTACAGGTTATTCCTCATTAAGTTTATTGCGCCGTCTTAAAGTCTCTGAATTAAAAATCGATCGATCTTTTATTAAAGATGTCGCCCATAACAAAGATGATGAAGTGATTGTTCATTCCACCATTGAACTGGCCCATAACCTTGGTTTAAAAGTCGTCGCCGAGGGTGTAGAAACTGAGGAGACCCTGGATCTACTGAAAAAATTGGGCTGCGATACAATACAGGGCTTTTTAATTAGCAGGCCGTTGCCCGTTAAAGAATTTAATACATTTATCAAGGAACCACGATGAACTTACAGGTATACCGAGACGGCACCTCTAGAATGTCTAGGTTCAGCTCGCTCACTCTTTTTGCAAATAATCCAGCAGCTCCTGCCCCACGGCTGTAGCACGCCAGCCCTTAAAAATAGCCAGGTCCCTGCTCCCCTGAATCATAGCTATAAGGTCTTTTCGTGTTGCAAGTAAGGAAGCCGGTAGCGACATCCTTTCCGCAGCTGTATCAAGAATCTTTGCCAGTTCTTTTTTTAGCGCCCTCTCCCTGACATCTGGTCGACCTGGGCCGGTGGGTTGATCCGGCTCATTATGTTCTACAGACTGTTTGATAATCGTCAGAAGTCGATCACCTCGATGTTTCACCAGACCATCAGTGATATCTTCAACCGATGCCAATTCACTTTTTGTTTCAGGCAATGTGCTGGCAATTCGAACCAGCACCTTGTCAGCCAGAATCCAGCTTCTTGGCTTGTCCCTTACCTGTGCAAGTTCCTCTCGCCATCCGGCCAATGCTTTGGCGACGGCGAGCTGCCGACCACCCATTTGTCGCAGTGCATTTATACGCTGCCAGGCATTACTTTTATTGATCGCAAATACAGCGCCATTCGTAATTCCTTGCATTTCTGCGTCAAACCACCCCCTGCGACCCACAGACTCAAGCTCTGTCGATAAGGAATCATGCATGGCTGACAAATAGCGGACGTCATCTTCTGCGTAATAAATTTCTTCCACAGATAATGGGCGTTTACACCATCGCGCCCGGGTATGTGCTTTACTAAGCTTTACATTACAAATATCATTTACCAGTGCAGCATAGGAAAGCTGATCCCCCCTACCGACGAAAGCTGCCGCCACCTGCGTGTCGAAGATATTGGGAGGTATTTTACCAAATAACAAATAAAATATTTCCAGATCCTGGCTGCAGGAATGCATTAACTTTACAATACGTTCACACAACAATACCTCTTTTAACGGTGCAAGATCCTTGATTGCGACTACATCCACACAGGCGATGCCTGCATCCCCAGATAGCTGAATCAGACAAGGTTCCGGATAATAGGTTCGCTCACGCATAAATTCTGTGTCCACACCTATCCAGCTACCATTTTGCAATTCAGCACAGAATGCCTTTAATTCAGTAGTGCTCTCGATATAAAATGTCACATTATTATTCATAGTGTTCCTGATTAGCCTGGATATGTACCCATTCTCTCATGGCCACTATGTCAACCCAACAGACAATACTCAAATCCAGTGAATTCATTACTTATACTCTTTATTGACCTGATACGCCTGCGTCGTGGCCCCCAGGATTTACCTGCTTCACAATACCTGTTAATCATTACCGGTTTTTTACTCATCGTGACAGCCGTACTCGCTGATCACATGAACAATGACCTCGGCAGTAGGCTGATTTTTGCCCTGACCCAGGTTGGCATCCTGACGGCTACCGTATGGGGTATCCTGGCAATAAATAAGAAACCGGAACGGGTAGTGCAGACATTGACCGCCTTCTACGGTACCAGCGTGCTGATACAACTTGTCGTCTGGCCTTTTCGCAAATGGTTACTGTCAATGTCAGAAGAAGCCCAGAAACAGGCCACTGTCCCACTGTTCGCTATTGTGCTGCTTGCCATCTGGTCGTTTGTGGTGATGGTTTACATCTACCGCAATGCGCTAGACTGTAGCAGAGGCAAAGCCGTACTCCTGAGTATTCTCACGCAGATTATCGTTGGCATAATCATGCTGACTCTGTTTGCCAATATGCTACAGATGGAAATGCCAAGCTAATCACCATGCATATTCACATCCTCGGTATCTGCGGCAGCTTCATGGGAGGCATAGCCGTACTTGCCAGAGAGAAAGGAGTGCTTGTTACCGGCTCTGACAGCAATCCCTACCCACCAATGAGCACGCAGCTGGCGGGACTCGGTATCCGGGTTAACCGTTATGATGTGGGGAACCTTAATCCACAGCCGGATATCGTCGTGATCGGCAACGCTCTATCACGCGGTAACCCGGAAGTTGAGGCCGTACTCGAACGGGATATGAATTATATTTCCGGCCCACAGTGGCTGTCTGAGCATTTCTTAAGAGGCCGCCATGTTCTGGCCGTCGCCGGTACTCATGGCAAGACTACGACCAGTAGTATGCTGGCCTGGATACTTGAAGATGCAGGCCTGGAACCGGGTTTTCTGATTGGTGGAATACCGCAGAATTTTGGTATCTCTGCGCGTTCAGGGGGCGGTAAATATTTTGTCATCGAAGCGGATGAATATGACACAGCCTTCTTCGATAAACGCTCAAAATTTATTCACTACCACCCGAAAACCCTGATACTGAATAACCTTGAATTTGATCATGCAGACATTTTCAGCGATCTCGATGCAATTAAGCAGCAGTTCCATTTTCTGATACGCACGGTCCCCAGCTCAGGGCAGCTGGTCATCAATGCCGATGATTTGTCTTTGCCAGATGTAATCAAGAAAGGCTGCTGGTCGGAGAAAAGGTATTTCAGTCTGGCAGACAGGGGGGATTGTGTCTGGCAAGCAGGCCAATCAGCAGAAGACTATTCAAACTTTGATATTTTACATAATGGGCGGCCACAGGGCACACTGGGCTGGGCCTTAATGGGTGCTCATAACGCTGCCAATGGCCTCTCTGCTAT
>JAADJE010000092.1 GCA_013150915.1 Gammaproteobacteria bacterium | reverse complement strand
ATGGCGTAGGCGCATAGATCGACTGAGAATACGGAGCACAGTAGTTTGATGCGATCAACGATCCATTGACGGCGATGTTCAAAGTCAAAACTGGTTAACGGGTCAGCGCCGCATAGAAAGGCACGTCTTACACATCGAGAGATGCAATGGTAGTACGGTGTGTCATCGATTGAGTCTTAGCGATATCTTGGTTCAGGCATGGGGTTAGTTTAGGCCAGGTTACTGATTGTAAAAAAGGGCAAATTACCGCTTGGTCTTGTAGGATATGGATTAGATATGGATGTCTGCGCTCTTTCCAGCGTCGTTCGATTCCTGAGATCCTGGCGGGAAAGGAAATACATCGCCTCGGCAAGCACTCCACAATCCCAGGTCAGGACGATCATGACGCTCACACCATCCACATTTGCCTCATCCATTCATGCAAGCCTCCTCGATAACCTCGCAGGCCCTGGCCAGGTGATCGTCCTCGATTGTGGCCGGCGGCAGCAGCCGGATGATGTTCTGGGTAGGGGAAACCAGGACTCCTTCTTCAAGTACGGCTCCCGCGACCTGGAAGGCATTAATGGCCGGCGGGAAATCCAGAACCCAGAGGGCACCTTTGCCCCGAAGCTTTATGCCGCGGTGTTCCACCGATTCCAGGGCCGAGTTGATCGTATTCTGGATGTGCACCACGGCCCCGGGCATGTCCATTTCCTGCATGAACTGCAGGGTGCCCGAAACGACGACTGCAGCCATGGGGTTGCCGGCGAATGTGCTGCTGGGGAGCATTGTGGGTTCGACCGCGTATTTTTTGTCCAGCATGATTCCGGAAACCGGGAATCCATTGCCCATTGCTTTACCGAACAGTATGATATCCGGTGAAATTCCGAACTCGTTGAACATAAACGGAGTGCCGGTTCGATAGAACCCGGTCAGAATTTCATCGAATATCAACAGCGCTCCGTACTCCAGACACAAATCTGACAGTTGCCGATAAAAACCTGGCGACGCTGTATGCCCGCCACCCGTCCCCAGCAGCGGCTCAACGAACACCGCGCCGATCTGGTCGCTTCGAAGAGCAGAGAGGAGATTGTCCAGCACCTCGTCCTCGGGAATCACGGGTATGTTGGGCAATCGTCTGAATTCTGGCAGTGAAATCAGTTTGTTTTCCCAGCCCAGGCAGGACGTTGCCATGGATTTCCCGTGCATGGACCTGTCAAACCCCACCACACCTTTCTTGCCGGTCATCGTGCGGGCCACACGCAAGGCGAATTCCGCCACTTCCATGCCAGTCGAATACAGGCCCGCAAACGCGTAGCGGTCTGGGAAAAAGCGCTCGATCTGCTCGCAGGCTTCAGCTCTTGCCGGGGACTTCAGCACTCCTATATTCCAGATTTTCTCGAGCTGGTCCTTCAAACACCGGTTTATCGAAGTATTGGCATGCCCCAGGAAAACGCTTCCTCCCCCACAAAACAGATCGATTAATTGGCGCCCGTCACGGGTAATCAAAAGATCGTTCCGGGCACTGAAAACTTCAATGTTACTTGCGTGTGTGGGAATCATGAGCGATCTGGTTTCCAGCACTCTTGGACGCGGGCGGTGAGTATTTTCACCACGTGGTCTACATCTTCCTTGGTTATCGAGGCGTGTACTGGTGGGCAAAACTGGCGTGCCAACGCCTTCTCCGCTATCGGAAACAGCCCGATTGTGCCGCCGAACCGCTCTTGGTGCACCGGCTGCAAGTGACACGGTGGGTAGTAAATATTGCCGTTCTGTATGCCATGCTTAACCTCGAGTTTTTGTTGCAACTCATCCCTGTCAATGTCGGAATGAAGTAAGGTCGGCAGCTTGTAATAGGCATGGACGATTTCTTCTCCGTGTTCTGGGATCATCAGCCAGTCCAGGTGCCCCAGTCTGTCCCGATACCACTGCACCACCTGATTCCGGTGGGCCACCTGCTCGTCCAGTTCCTGTAACTGGCATGCCCCTACTGCCGCATGAATTTCACTCATGCACCAATCGCTGGCAAGGTAGTTGAATTCATTGCGAGGTCCTCCCTGGCCATGATGACGCAGCGAACGGGCCAGTTCAGCCAATTCTTTTGAATCGGTCGTAATCATGCCGTTGGCCAGCGAGGTCTTGATCTTGGTCGGATAAAACGAAAAACAGGCGGCGTCCACCAGCGAACCGGCTTTGTTGCCCGCAATGGACGCGCCATGGGCATGGGATGCATCCTCCATCAGGAATAGCCCCTCCTTTGTACAATAACGGCGAAGTTTTTCCAGGTCAGGTTGAATCCTGCCGGCGAGGTGCGTCACAATGAAGCCCGCCGTATTCGTGGTGACCCGCGAAATGGCATCACTCACGTCCATGCAGAACGGCTGCTCGTCCATCTCGGCAAGTACAGGTATACCATTTTCAAATAGAATGGGACTCAAGCCACCGGGAAACCCGCCGGTCGGAATAATCACTTCCCGGCCCGCTATCCTGAAGTATCAGAGCACAATCTGGAGCGCAGCAGAGCAGGTGCCGACCGCGACCGCATGAGCTGTGCCCACATATTGGCGAAACACCTCCTCGAACTGATGCATTTTTGGCCCAAGTATGAACCGGCCTGACCTGATAATCTGTTCGATTTCCGGCATCAGTGACTGCAGGCCGGTCTCAGAAATTACTGGCTTTGCTGCTGGAGTCTTCCACCTTCGCTCTATGGTTTTATCCATGCGAAACATGTACCCCAATATTGCCTGTTTTTGTCATAATCTATCCTGAGCGTTGACCTTGCCGCAATACTCTCCCAGTATACCTTCATGTGCTTCTTTTGTGACAAGAATTGATTTCGGGATACCTGAATCCGCAGTATGCGGCGTCCATGGCAGAGTTCGGCATACCTACTGAGCTCCCTGCCAGCCAGGGTTGGATCCTGGTTCGGGGCATTGACGGAACGGACGCAAGGGATGCCATGGGATGCTATCCACTGTTTAGTTGCCGTAACTGGGCAGGCTTGCGCCAGGACGTCGAATCACTTGGCCCGGATCTCGTTTCCCTGACCATGATCACCGATCCGATGGGCAGCTACCAGTTGGACGACCTTGAGGCCTATTTCCCCGATGTTGTGCGACCATTCAAGGAGCATTTCGTTTGCGACCTGCATGCCTCGAGGATGGAAACAGTTTCCCAGCACCATCGATATTATTCCCGCAAGGCACTGCGGGGGCTAAAAATCGAAGCAGTCCACGAGCCTGAGCCCTTCATCGACGAATGGATGGATCTGCATCAGCACCTGATCAAGAGGCATGCAATCAGCGGTGTTCGTGCTTTTTCCCGCCGCTCATTTCTGGAACAGTTCCGGACGCCGGGCGTCGTATTGATGAGAGCTGTGCATGGGCAGCGGGCCCTGGCGTCCATGATGTTGTTCGTTCAGAATGACGTTGCACACGCGCATATTCTCGGCTGCAGCCCCGAAGGATACAAAGCAGGAGCGCTGTACGCCATTTTTTGGAGTACGTGGGATGTTTTCGACGAAAGTGTCCGGTGGTGCAACTTGATGGGAGTGCCAGGTTCGGACGACGAGAGTGCCAAGAATATCCGGTGGTTCAAGCGGGGTTTTACCCCGATCACCAGGACCGCCTATCTGTGTGGCAAAGTATTGAATCAAGACAGGTATGATGAACTTGCTGCATCACGCGCAGCCGCAGATATGCCATGGTATTTTCCACTTTATCGGGCCGGAGAGATGCTCTGAGTCTGGAGTGCCTGATCCCTGAAGAACAGTAACCTCAGGGCGGGAAATTCATGAGCACTGACTGCCCGCCATCAACCGGAATGGGAGGCCCCAGTCACCCATCGGGATTCATCGCTGGCCAGGTAGACGGCCGCCCAACCCACGTCCCAGCCAGTACCCTCGATTTTCATCGGAACGGACTGCCGGATATGCTCCAGGGCTTCTTCACCCAGCCGGGCAAGCAAAGGTGTATGTACAGCACCGACAATCAGGTCGTTGATGCGGGTGCCGTCGACTGCATAATCCGCAGCTACGGCAAGCGAAAGGCCGGTGATTCCGGCTTTGGAAGCAGAGTAAGGGGTAAATCCAACCTCTCCGCAGTGTAGTCCCCGGATTGCGACCAGCGTCGAAACGTTGACTATTGAACCGCCGCCCGATTCGATCATGCGTGGAATTACGTACCTGCAACACCACATGGTGCCTTTCAGGTTGACGTCGATGGCGTCGTCCCAGGCTGATTCTTTCAGGTTCGTCACGGTTCCGGGACCACCGATGCCCACGTTATTACACAGAATGTCGAGTCTGCCGTAGCGGCTCACTGCCACTTCGACCATTGCTTCAACCTGCTCCTTAATTTGCGATGTCCGCGGCGAATACGGAGCATTCTCCCCCTTCGGCCTTAATCTCACGTTGCAATTCGGATGCATGCTCCCCGGATCGATTGACGAGCAGTACTCGAGCACCCTCACGAGCGAACAGAACTGAAGTCACCTTGCCATTACCAAAGCCGGGTCCGCAAGATGCAGCACCGGTCACAATGGCCACTTTTCCTGTCAACCTTCCCGGCATCGGTTTCCTCGGTTTGACGTGGTTGAATTATTGATCAAGTCCATAGAATTTCTATTTCAGACAATTTTGCGCAATGTCTGTACATATTTCGTACCTGGGGTTAGTCATGGCCGCCAATTGTCTTTGGTACTCTTCGAAAACAGCTTCGTCTCCCCCGTCTCTGTACAATCGACACCAGCGTTTCCAGTGGTATGCATAGGCTTCCTCCGTACGCTCTTCCAACAGATTAATCAGATGATCATTGAGATTATTTACTTTACGCAGGAAGCGCTTGTATGTTGTAAGAGGAAAATGGATAAAAGCAAGTGAATCGGAGGTGGTGCCCTGTAATTCCTGGTCGTACTGGTCAACCGCGGAATGGCTGCCACCTATGAATCTTGCTACCGCATCAGATCTGCAGATCAACTTTGGTGCAATGTGTGTAAACAGCCAGACCGCGGGTTCCGCACTGCCTTTTTGAAGGAATGCAGAAGCCGCTGGATGCTTGACAACATCAAATTGATCCATACCCCGCATGCAAGTTGGCAAAACAAAGTCCTGCGTCAGCCCGGACACACAGTTAAAACGCTTTATTGTCAGTTGGTCATGATCGAACGCCCCGAAATCCAGGCAATCATGTGCTGGCGAATACAGAAAGTCATCCGGATCGATGTGCGAAATAAAGTCAGGTTGATAGATTTCCTTGGCAATTTCTACCAAGACCTCGCGCCAATCGAATACTTTCCAATCCTGAGAAGGCGCTTTGATTACGCTGACCCTGGGATTGTCCTTGTAGCTTTCGAGTTTTTCGCCGGTACCGTCGCTCGAGAAAATATCGGCCACGACAATCCCCTCAAAACCGATTGACAGGTGATAGTCGATGTTGGCGCCAATCAGTTCGACCTCGTCCCTGACGGCAATAATGGCTGCTATATTCATAAAGTGCACAAACTCTGAGACAGGGCCAAAGCCGGAAAGGATAACGCATCTGCCCATCTTTCTCCCGTTTAGACTGCTAACCGCAGGTTTTGTACTTTTCTCTGCGTTAACGTTCTGGCTTGATCATTGACCGCCGATCTAGCATGTCGTTTCGTCTTCCGTTATATACATCTGCAGGCGTCACGTTTTCCTATGATTCGTGATACCGCTCATGATTGTAATGAGTCGCCCACTCAGGCGTATGTAGCGGTCTATTCCTGCCCAAGCGTCTGGGACCGTTTCATAGGCATGAAGGTAAACTTCTTCATGCTTGACTGGGCGCCAAAGTCTTTCAATGAATACATTATCACGCCAGGAGCCTTTGCTGTCCATGCTGATCCGGATGCCGTGGTCTTTGAGCAGCCCGGTGAATGCATAGACATAACTGGCTGCCCTGATCAGTATTTACTGATCTCAGGCATCCCGTAGTGAGCAATGGCTTCTTCCAGGGTAATCCCCCCCGACCATTAACTGACTTGGTTAAAAATGGGCTATTACCCCGGTGCCGGTATCGTGGAAGTATTCGACCTGACCGGCCGCAGTCCCTCACCAAGGAGGGACCAGCTCCGCTGGTCGCGATGCATAACTAAAAAAAATCAAATACGTCAATTAACTAACCGGGCGGCAGGATTCCATTTCTGGCCGTTTTCTGCTTTACACCGTAGCTGGAGTCGAGGTGCCGGTGCTGTCCACAAAGCGGTTACACACCATACAGTGAAATCGGAACGGAATGGATTGTCGAAACTTACCATCTCGCCGGCGCGACTCCACATCTATGAGTACGCCATGAGAGATAACCCATGCGTAGGGCTGTTTTAATAGCGTGTGTTTGATATTGACAGCTTTGTAAATATAAATGTATACTTTAAATATGCAAATCTATGTGCACAGAGTTAAAGCGTCAATTATTAAAAGGCACCTTGAGGCCTTCCCGTGTATAGCACTACTTGGTGCGCGGCAGGTTGGAAAGTCAACACTTGCCAAGAAAATCCTTGCTGACATTGAAGCGTCTATATACCTGGATATGGAAGACCCACGAGACTACGCGAAATTGCGTGATCCATTGGCATTTCTGGAAGCCAACAGATCCGATTTAATCTGTATCGATGAAGTACAAAGATATCCCGAAATATTTCAGGTTTTCAGAACCTACCTGGATCAGAATAGCCGACCTGGGCAATTACTGTTGCTGGGCTCAGCTTCCAGAGATCTTATAAAACAAAGTTCTGAATCTCTCGCTGGTCGGATTTCTTACATTGAAATCAATCCCTTCGTTGCCAGTGAAGTCAATGATTTGAATCGCTTATGGGTTCAGGGTGGTTACCCGGTAAGCTACCAACAGGAGTCAGATATCAGTTTTGACTGGAGGATAAATTACATAAGAACCTTCCTGGAAAGAGATATTCCTGCGCTCGGTATCCGAATTCCAGCGGAAAAGCTCAGAAGGTTCTGGAGCATGCTGGCACATATGAATGGCTCAGTACTCAATGCCTCGAAGCTGGCCTCGTCTATGGGAGTGAGTGTTCCGACGATTAAGAATTATATTGATATTCTGGAGGGAACGTTTGTCATTCGACAATTGCGTCCTTTTTATACAAATACAAAAAAACGACTCATAAAATCACCCAAGATCTACATACGGGATACGGGTTTGATTCACTGTCTTCTTGGCATTGAAAGTTATAACGACCTTCTTGGACATCCCGCACTTGGAAATTCTTACGAATCATTTGTAATTGCCAGCCTGTTAGAAAATTTCCCCCGTTACGAGGCTTGTTTTTATCGTTCATCCAGTGGTGCAGAAATCGACCTGGTTCTGGAAAAAGGCAGGACAAAAATTGCCATTGAGATCAAATCATCCTCAGCCCCTTCATTAACCCAGGGCTTTTTTGAAGCCCTGAAGGTCATTCAACCAGAAAAGGCTTTTGTTTTGGCGCCGGTAGACACACCCTACCCATTAAAAGGTGACATATGGGTGCATAGCCTTGAAAGTGTACTGGCAATGGACTTTTAAACAGCTAACCTCGGCACCAGATGGTAATACCCCCTTTTTTAACCTTAAATTAAATATCAGGGGGATTACCGCTGGTCTTGCGATGTAACGGAACAGACGTTCCAGTTTGTCTCGTTCATGTGCTCTGGCGGCTACCCCTGCATGAAGTGAAAACCCGCTACATTGCCCACCCTGGGTGCCAACTGATCATCTCCACAATAGGGCAGGGTTTGTAAAGTGAATACCTTTCACATCAGGCTTGCTTCTACGCCAAGTGTGGCCAGATAACCCAGTGCCCCAGTTCTCGTAAACAATCGAATCGCGCATGTGCTTTACTGGCTTGAACATGGTGAAATCTGGACCACGGAAACCGCGCATCGTGGAAAGGCACCCGTGGCGATTCTGGTTGTTGGAATGGGGTTGTCATTTCTCGTCCAGTCACGTTTAGCCAGGCGCGAGCAGAAGTAATCAGCCAGGCAGTCAGTGAAAATGGCATGAAATCATATAGGCCTGTTCAGTCCAGAACAAATACCTTGTCCTAGCGACCAACGTCACTGTACACCCTGTCGGTTCCCAGTTCACGGGCGTAACGATGCCCCGTGTAAACTGCGGCGACGATGATGGCCAGTGCGTCGCAATCACCTATTTTGTCCACCGTAGGGACAGGCGTAGATTCCGAACTGGCTGACTCCAGCCTGGGCCATTCGTATCCGGCCCCTTTTCCCGGGTAAGTAAAAGCGCGACTCTGGAATCTACTGCGGCGCGACGATATTAGCCTCGCCATCGGCGCAAACATATGCACTCTGGGAACCCACTAAGTTTCCATTACCTGTAATTCTAATGTCGCAGAATAATGCAGTGCCTTTAAAGTTATTCGATACGATGGACCAGTCATTCCCGCTGAGGTGCACGAAATCATGGGTTTCTCCCTCAAATCTGTTCGAAGAGATAAAACCACCATCGACGTCCCAAACCGCTATTCCTCCAATATCTAGAGAACTGGAACCGGGGTCTCGCCGCGAATGGAACGTGTTCGATGTGATGGCTGTACTTACTTTTACGCCGTCCCTGCCGCGAAGCGTCACGGGGACGGCTAGTGCGTCCTTCGTTTCGTCGATAAATGTGTTCTTGTGAATTGAAATCTTTGTCCTAGCCGGAGTACTCTCAGCTCGAGAATTCAACTCTATTCCAACAGGTTTCCAATTCTCGAGCCGACCGGTCAGATCTTGCATATAAAATACATTTTGGTAGACGCCCATGTTTTGATTGGAATTTTCAATCAGCAGTGCTTGGTAATGCCCAGAGAATTTGTTGAAGTTGACGTCCACTTGGGCACCGGAGACCATCTCAGTAAGAAGCCCAATTACAAAACCCGAAATTTCTGAGCGATTCAGCTTGAAAGATCCTAACAAACGGTCGTCAGTTCCGCAGCTTTGATGCTTCTTGACCCCAATACCATGAGTCCAAAAACTCGGCTTGAGATTGCTTCTAATGACTACCCTGTCGACCTTCCCAAAAACCACACGTTGGTCGCACGCTCCATAACCAGGGCTTGTGAAATGAACGCCATAATTGATGATGTTGGAGTTTATGTCCTCGTTACAAGCCCCAGTGAAATCAAGCGTCATAGTTCGTAAGGCCACATTACCACCCGAAATTTCAATGCCAGCGGTAGGAACAAATTTGCAGACACTGCTTGGTATTCTGAACCAAATTGTCGTTAAGTCTTTGCTTTGCCCATCGATTGTTCCTTCGAAGCCGACCACATAAATCGGGTCGGTGACATAGAAATTTCCTTTCGTAAATTGTACATCTTTGCCTATGGATGCGGCGCGTTGTATCGCACAATTGATGTTTTCAGTATCGTCAGCACCCGTGGGGCTTATATGTACCGCTTATATGTACCGCTTCATTTTTTGAATCCTCAACGTAAGTACTGTCACAAGACCACACTTCATCTACGCTAAATCCAGACAAAAGCAGTAACAACAAGATTCCCGCAATATTTTTCATGATATTTATAAACTTCCCTGGGTATTCCGGAGACTCATTAAGTGTGAGTCAGGCAGCAATAGCCAGACCTTCCGGTTGATCATAATACGCCTGCTCGAACTCTGCAGGGGGAATATCGCCAATCGGTTCCAGCAAGCGACGATTATTGAACCAGTCCACCCATTCCAGGGTTGCATATTCAACTGCTTCCAGGTTTTTCCATGATCCGCGTGGCCAGATAACCCAGTGCCCCAGTTCTCGTAAACAATCGAATCGCGCATGTGCTTTACTGGCTTGAACATGGCATGAAATCATATAGCCCATAAGGTGCCTGTTCAGTCTGGAACAAATAGCTTGTCTTGGCGGCCAACATCACTGTGTACGCTGGCACTTCCCAGTTCCCGGGCATAACGGTGCCCTGCATAAACTGCAGCGGCGATAATGGCAGGTGCATCGCAATCACCTATTTTGTCCAGTGTGGGGACAGGCTTAGATTCCGGGGTCGTTGCTGCTATCTTTTCGGCAATCTCATAATAAAGGGTATCGGTAGGGGTTCGCGCAGTGACCAGCACCACGGCGTCCACCGCAAGCGCACGGGTCGCCCCGGTATAGACACAACTTAACCGGGCATTGCTGCCATCATATTCATCCAGGCCATGGGCGGTTATGATCTGTACCCCCAGTTGGATAAGGCGTTGTTGGGTCTGGTGGTGTTCATCCGTCATCACCCCCCAGGCAGATACCAGGTTTTCAGGTGTGACGAATAACACTTCAGCACCTTGTGCCACCAGGGCTTCTGCCAGCACACTACCCATGTAGTAATGATCATCGTCGAATAACACCACCCTGCCCTGTGGCACGCGGCCCATGAAAATATCGTTGGGTGTGAAAACCTGTTCCGCTGGCCCCAGTTT
>JAADJE010000034.1 GCA_013150915.1 Gammaproteobacteria bacterium | reverse complement strand
CCAACAAAAGCATCCTCTGCTTGAAAATGACTATATAGGCTGGTTTCTGCTGCAGCACGGGCAGCAACATCTGGAAACCATCCAAATGGTATTGTATCAGAAAGCATTGAAAACTGAGTCTGCAACAAATTCAATGGCCAAAAAGTTTAATGCACTGGAACCCGTGCCGCCAACAGCATCTTTTGCTGAAGGCATATACGAAGTCGGCTCCAGTGATGTACTGGCCTGTGATAACGAACAACCGCTTCATGAAGTAAAACTCTCCATTTTTCAGATTGCAGAGAAACCGGTCAGTAACGCGGAGTACCTGGCCTTTATGCAACTTGCCGGATATCAGCATGAGGGTTTCTGGAGCAAGATGGGTTGGCAATGGGTAACAGAGTCTAAAATCCATGCGCCTGAATATTGGCTGAGCGATACCTCGGGCAACTGGTTTACCGTGAACACAGAGGGTTTTTCTGATATTGATCCCAATGCAGCCGTATCGGGACTTAGCTGGTTTGAAGCCGATGCCTTTGCTCGTTATGCTGGCTGTCGTCTGCCGCATGAACATGAATGGGAGGTTGCCATGAAGGCTGATCCAGAGCTTATGCATTCGACCGGGAAGGTGTGGGAATGGTGTGCCAATATCTTTTTCCCCTATGACGGCTTCAGGGCTTTCCCTTATGAGCGCTATTCGAGCCCCTGGTTTGATGATAATCACTACACACTAAAAGGCTCTAGTCCATTTTCAGGAGAGACCGTTACCCAGCCATCCTTTCGCAATTTCTACCAGCCTGAAAAACGCCACGTGTTTGCTGGCCTGCGCCTGGCGAGAGATTAAGAATGAACATACACTCGATCGATCCCATCCCAAATAATTTTCAACTTGCAGTCATAAAGAGGTTCAAGTTTTTCAATGGTCAACATATCTTCAGCACGACCAGTTTCAACCGACCCATCCGAATACAATAACAGGGCATGGTTGCAATATCGCCATGCCTGATTAATATCCTGAAGAACAAGCAGATTGAGATGCTGATGTATATTCGATATGAGTTCCATAATTGAATTCTGGTGTTTTAGATCCAGGTGATTGGTGGGTTCATCGAATAATCTAACAGGAGTATCCTGTGTCAGACTTGACGCAATCGAAACCCTTTGACGTTCGCCTCCGGAAAGACTGTTGATGTCACGCCCTTCAAAGTTGGCCATGTCGACTTTATCCAGTGCTTCTCGAGCGATACCGTAGTCTGTCTCAGTTTCGGTTTGCCAATATGGAATGTGTGGGTGACGCCCAGACAAAACAGTTTCCATGACGGTTGCTGGAAAGGCATCGGCCGTCTTTTGAAATAACATACTGCGCTGCAGGGCCAGTTGCCGCGGACTGAGGGACGAGACAGTATCGCCTTCAATACAAATTTTACCTGACTGGGCAGGGCGTAGGCCTGCAATAGTCTCCAGAAGAGTAGTTTTACCTGAACCATTAGGGCCCAGAATAGACCAGCTTTCACCCATTGACATCTTTACGGACAAAGACCTGCAGAGCACCCGGTCTTCAACAGTGACGGTCAGATCAGTGATATTTAACAGAGGTTCAATGTGTGCATCTGACATGAGTTTCGTAGTTCAAATTTTGATAACAGGGCGGGTTGTGATATACACTCGCGATCGATAATACTGAGGCCTTTTCAGGGCGTATTTAACACGGGTGCACTATGGCTGAAATAAAACTGGATGACAAACCAATCAGAAATGAATCCTGTCATATGGAAGAACTGGATGATGAGGTGTTGTTATATAATCCCACAAACAGCAAGACGCTCTATATAAACAAATCGGCATCTGTCATCTGGCAGCTTTGCAACGGTGAGCAATCGATAGAAGACATTATAAACATGATTCAGGATGCCTACCCCAGTAATGAAGAAAGTCTTCGACAGGATATTCTGGATACACTGAAAAAACTTGCTGATAATAATGCCGTAAGCATGGGGGAACCTCTGATCAATTCATGAACTCGTACCCTACGCCCAAAATATCCAGTTTTTCCATTGTAACCCTTCGCAATGACCAGTTATTACGTGCGATTTGTGCCTCGAACCCGAAGATTCTAGACTGCAACCTGCTTCGTCCAGAATTGATCAGAGACTCCCTGGCCTGATGCAAGTGCGTGTACTAAGCTTTGGCGACAGCAGTATTGAGATTGTTACCCACAGTAACGAGACAGGTGACCTGGTCGAGATGCTTTTCAAAGGCGTGCCTGAACAAGGGATGAATCCACCGCATGCCTGCCTTGAAATATCTCAGGACGGAGACAGGGATTATCGACTGACCCGAGATGAAAAAGAAATTTATAAGGGTGATTCACTTGCGGCATTGGCCAATTCTCTGATGAATACCAGTATTTATAACCTGGCAGATAAATGTTCTAGCGGGCTCTTGTTTCATGCGGCCTGCCTGGGTTGGAAGGGCAAGGGGATAATCATGCCGGCTCAATCCGGTCATGGTAAAACAACGCTTTCTGCCTGGCTATTATCCAATGGATTCGACTACCTGACGGATGAACTGGTGTATCTGCCGCTGGAGTCACGTCAGGTGATGTGTTTTGGCAGGCCGTTAAATGTCAAATATGGGGCCAGTGAAATTATTGATGATTTGCTTGGTGACAACAAGGGGGATGAATCAATCGTAGCAGGTCCCATCGCTATGTTAGTCCCTCCCCACCTGCTCAGGGCCGGTAACAAAACTACTGAACCTGAGGTGGATATGATTTTTTTCCCCCACTATAGGGCCGATACCGAGTTTAGTCTGGAAAAACTGTCTGCCGCACAAACGGGCATGGCTTTGATGTCATGCCTGGTCAATGCACGCAACCTCGCAGGCGACGGCTTCCCTGCAACAGTAGGGCTCGCAAGAAAAGTACCTGCATATCGCATGACTTATCCCAGTTTTGAAGGCGTACTGGGTGCGATTACGGGGCTATTGGATGAAACATAGTATTTTGTTGGAACCCATAGAAACCTGCTGAAAACTGGAACCTTTTTTATCACCCCTGATGTTATGTGGCAGATTATATCTGAGGAATAAAGTCAGGTATAATTTTAACCCTACAGAGACGGTACATTATGGATCAGGAATTGTGGGAAAAAAGATGCAGGAGACACAGCGTATAATTCGTATGCTTGATAAGTTCGGACTGGATGCTGAGCAGCAGATACGGATTTTGGGTTTTCCGAAAGGAACTCGCACACGCACATTACGGCAGTATCGCGAGAACAAACCCTTTCCTGATGATGAACAAATTCAACAACGGATCTCGATTTTGGCACATATCAGTGATGCCTTAAGGACAACATACCCTACTAATCCTCAAATGGCCCTGTTCTGGATCAAACAGAAGAATCGACATCTGGATAACTATCGCCCGGTAGACGTGCTGGGTCGTGGTCGCCGTAATGACCTGCTTTCGGTGCTATCATTACTCGATTGCACTGTTCATTGGGATCAAAGTAGTCTGAAGAAATAAGTTCAAAGTTCAAAACTGAAAGTTGAAAGTTCAAAGTTCAAAGTTCAAAGCTCAAAGCTCAAAGCTTAAAGCTTAAAGCTTAAAGAAAAACCAGGACCGATTTTGATTATCTTTTGCTTTGAACTTTGAACTTTGAGCTTTAAACTTCAACCTGCTTTTTAGGCTAAAGGTAATCTGATTTCGAATACTACCCCGTTGCCCGCTTCATTGTTTCTTGCCCCTGCTGTCCCACCATGTGCATTGGCTATCAATCGTACGATATGTAGGCCCATGCCCAGGTGAGAGCGTGATTCGCCTGTTCGACGCAGCGATATCATTGGATCGAAGAGGCGTTCTTCCATGCCTTCAGGTAAAGTTCTACCGATATTCATAACCTTGATGATTGCCTGGTTTTGCCAGACGCTGAGAGAGAAAGATACGGGTTGGTCTGGCACACAGAAATCCATTGCATTATCCAGCAGTTTGTCCATCATTTGTGCAATATGATCGGGGCTGCCTTCGAGGATAACCTGGTGTTCGGGCAATTGGGTGATGAAGCCCTGTTTGAACTTGGGGTGACTTTCCTGGTAGCCCTCTATGAACATGGCTAACATTTTATTGAGATTGAACTTTTCGTGGTGTTCGGTCTCCAGTGCCTCTTCCAGATTGCCAGCTTCAGTCAGGCTGGCCAGTAATGATCCCAGTCTGTTTACCCCATTTCGGGCGCGTGACATATACTTGCTTTGTGCAATATCAGGATGTTGTGTGCCGAGGTTCTCCAGTGATGAATTGACTACGTTTAGAGGGTTATTCAGTTCATGGGCAAGGGTATCCGGCATGCGCTCCAGATACCGTGTGTAATGCGCCAGGCGTGTCAACATGTCCGAAATACTACGTGACAGGTCGCCGATTTCGTCACCCGCTTTTGTATCGGGTAGACCGTGTTCTACTCGCAGCCGTCCCTCCGGGTTGATGGCATGGCCACTGGCTTTGCTAAGACGTCTAATGCGGCGAGTCAGTCGCCAGGCGAAGGTCATCAGGGCGGCACCAACAAGTGCAAAAACGATTACCGTTACAGCAATCAGGTTCTGTAGCAGCTGGTTCTGCAGGGCGACGACGTTATTGCTGCTACGCTCGACGATTACAGCACCCATGATTTTGTCATTATTAAAAATGGGGTGCGCGGCCATCAGCAACTCTGCTTTTTTATCGATACTGGGCCGCCTATCTGTCGCCGGTTTTCCTTCCAGTACCTGGTAGATGACGGCCTCATTTCGTTCACGGGTGTCATCGGGAAGGTCTTTAAACTCGGCCACAGGTGGATTCAGGATTAATCTGAATATGGGGTCAAGAAGTTTATTCATCCACAGTTGCAGTGTCTTCATGTTAGAGCCACTGAGTTTACTTGCCTCATATTGTGAAGTTGAAAGGTCGCCGACAAGTGCCCGAACATATTTATTCTGGTCAATAATCCAGATTCGGGTACCGGGTTTGTCCAGGCCATGGAGAATCCTGTCAATCTCAGGGGAAGGAATCAGAACTCTGCCAAGATCGGTCGTGTTTTTAGCGGCAGATGTACCGAGTACGGTTTTCAGCTTTCGTTCTTTCGTATCATCGACATCGGCAATTGCAATAGCCAGACGTGCATCACCGGACACCATACTGCCGGGCATTCGAAGTTCTATTGCGTAGCCGTTGTCTAACCGTCGAAAATAACTGACGATACTGTATATTGGATCGCCGGTAAGTGGGTAGCGCCAGTCTTCGTCCATGGCATAAACATCCATACGGCCCGGTTTTGCGGCCACCACAGCATACCGGGTCATTTTGTCATTTTCATCGCGTAAATAGATCCGCAGATGATCACTATTATCCAGTCGGCGGTAGCTGGTATCACGGTATGTGACTACGTCATCCTGTACGATGAAAAGGGCATATAGATAGCGTCCCCAACTGCCGAGTACATGATTAAATGAAAGATCGCTTTCATTGTTGTCAGGATTCTTTAATAGCCTGGGCACAGAGTAATGACCGGTGTTTTGGGCCAGTTGCCCCCAGTCATCAAGCTTGCCATCCATCGTTAAGGGATGATCCAGCCGCATCACCTGAAGATCACCAATTTCGCTGTCGACGGCTGGACCGCTTTTCTCGGGTGAAAACAGTTCCGGTCGGTCATGCAGTACGGTAGCGATAGCACCGGCTGTCAGCAGCAGTGCCTCCTCCTGCCCCTGCAGAGCAAATGATTTCATTTCTCTGACGTATTGGTAGCCCATCCAGGGGATCAACAACAGGGTCAGGATGACTAGCAGTAATTTGTAGCGGATACTTACCCGAATCATTGAAAGATTCTCTTAGCTTTTCCAGCGATAGCCCACACCAAAAACAGTCTGAATGGAGTCGAAATTGCTGTCAATTTCTTTGAATTTGTTACGAATTCTCCTGATATAGCCATTAATGGTATTACGCTCAACCATACTTTGCCGGGTAACCTGCATCATGTGATCATAGGTGCGCACGTGGCCGGGATGACGCGACATTGATTCCACCAGCCAGTATTCTGTCAGCGTCAGATTCAATGGCTGATCTTTCCAGGTGATGGACATGCTTTGCTGGTCAACCATCAGATCACCCAGTCGAAAAACCTTGTCATCGGAAACTGTTCGAGCACTGAGGGTATCAACAATACGGAATAAGGAGGATACGCGTACGGCAAGGTACTGCAGATTTACCGGTTTTGTGAGGTAATCCCAGGCATCCAGGCGCAGGCCTGAAACCGTGTCAATATCGTTGTCGCGTGCGGTCAGGAAAATAATGGGAAGATTCCTGGACATGCTTCGCAACTCCCGGCACAGGTCGAAGCCGCCGTCAGGCTCATCTTCCAGCATGATGTCCAGTATAGCCAGATCTGGCAGTTCGTTTTTGAACCCTTTCAATGCTTCACGCCTGTTCGGGTAGGTAGTGACTTCAAAGCCATGCATGGTCATGGCGTCAGCATAGTTTTCACGTTGATCTGGGTCGTCCTCGACGATGGCAATTTTTCTACTCATAAAGACAGGTGCTCCATAGATTTCGCGCGCAACAGTATATCAGTATGGTGGTAAAGTCAGCGTCCTGTAAAAAAACCATTTTTTCGCCATAATTACACATCATATTGCCATTCCTTCGGAATTATGTCACCAGTCCGATCTGCTTCACTATACATGAGGAATCATACGGGCTTTCAGATTACTGAAACCCTCGAGTGAAGTAGCCGATTGCAGGAGCGAAGACCATGGCGATAAATATATTTATACCGCTCACAGACGAAATTCTTTATGGGCATCCCGAATTACTGAGCAATGGACTGGTTCCCTATCGTACTGACGTACCCTGTCTTCACTGGCTGAAAGAGGCCGAAGTGGAAATCGAATATGATGATGGTCACCGGGAGTTTGTCAATGTGCCGTTACGGGAGACATTGGCCGAGCACGCGGCCTAGGGATCTCTGATTTTTCGTCGTTGTGAGAAACGCGGCGATAAGGCACGCTCTGGATGACCGGTTCTTAGCATCGGGATCGCCGCGCTTTGCTCCGCGTGATTGAAGGAACCGAGTAAATCCCCGTAAAGTGCAATGCGGGGTTCTCCCAACGGATCAGATCTCCCTTAATAAAATAGCTTCCCCTTTATTTTTCTCCTCCCCTGTTAGCGCCCTGCTTCCTTGCAGGCATCTTTTCTTGTCAATCATCGGGTAGCACAGTAACATTGCTCGCTTAGGTGTAGTGTTTCATATTATTTGACGATTAAGAGGCTCACAAATGGTTCAAGACAAGGTGCAGTTTGCAGGCAATGGCAATTCCCTTGCCAAGGTCTGTAACGCCGTATTGGGCCATTTGTGGGTCTCCCTTCGGGCGAGACAAGAAACCGTTATCTACGGTGTTAGGCGCCTTGTAAAGGGAACAAGCATTTGCGGCGAAACCTGCCTTGTAGCTAACAGCTTCTCGTCACGCCTAATCGTCAAATAATATGAAACACTGCACCAGCTTATCTTGCGGACAACAAACATGATTTACGGTAGTCTTGTTGCCCTCGTCACGCCTATGGATGAGGTCGGCAATGTTGATCAGGCGGCCCTTGAGAGTCTGGTTGAATTCCACATAGGCAACCACAGCGACGCAATAGTTGCTGTTGGCACTACTGGTGAATCTGCCACCCTGGATGTGGAAGAACATTGCGACGTGGTCAGGCAGGTAGTCAGCCTGGCTAATGGCCAAATTCCCATTATTGCCGGTACCGGGGCGAACTCAACCCGAGAGGCCATCACGTTGACGGCCAGATCAGCTGAATTGGGTGTTGATGCTTGCCTGCTCGTGACGCCATACTACAATAAACCTGGTCAGGAAGGCCTCTATCTGCACTACAAAGCCGTTGCAGAAGCTGTTGATATCCCGCAAATACTCTATAATGTCCCCGGGCGCACGGCTTGTGACATGTCTGATCAGACATGTATGAGGCTGGCTGAAATACCCAATATTGTAGGGCTCAAAGATGCAACAGGTGATCTGGAGCGTGCGGCATGGCTAATTGAACACAGGCCGGATGGATTTGCCCTGTATTCAGGGGATGATGCTACCGCGATGGAATTTGTCCTGGCAGGTGGTGACGGGGTAATTTCGGTGACAGCAAATGTTATGCCGGCTGCCATGCATGAAATGATAATGTTTGCACGACAAGGTGACCGACAACACGCAGAAGCTGTCAATCAGCCACTTACTCGGCTACATCGGGATTTGTTTGTTGAAGCCAATCCGATACCGGTCAAATGGGCTGTGCAGCAGATGGGATTGATTGGTGAGGGTATACGTCTGCCCCTGACCGCCCTGTCCAGTGAAAACCATCAATGTGTCCGGGACGCAATGGTAAAAGCCGACGCGCATATACGTTTTTGAATTTAATAAAGTGACATACAAATACGATGAAAAAATCTTTTACTAAAATTATTTTACTTGCTTTGATAGTTGTTTTTGCCAGTGGTTGCAGTTGGTCAAAAAAGGATAAAGACCCAAAACAGAGGGCACTGACGGATTATCGCGAAAGTAGAGAACGCTCAGCACTGGAAATACCTCCAGATCTTAGTTCCGATGCCTCTGACAAAAGCCTCAGTGTTCCCGCCTATACGCAAAAAACGCCTACGGTTGACGATGGACAGAAAACATCACCTGCAACCGCAGTAAACAGTGTCTCAGACCTTAACAGAACGACAAAGTCTGTTAGTAAATCCTCTCCTTCGGAAAGTTCGGGTAAGGGGCCTAAGATGTACATTGAGCGCGCCGGTTCTCAGCGCTGGTTGGTTGTACACCAGCCTTATTCTACGACGTGGTCGGATGTACGGGATTATATTCTATCCTCTGGTTTGGCACTGGAACGGGAGAATAAGGATGCTGGGATAATGGAAACAACCTGGGCTGACAACTATGCAACCGGGGTCTTGCGAGGATCTCAAAAATTTTTAAACAAATATTTAGGGTCTATTTACTCTGCCAGCAGCCGAGACAAGTTTCGTATCAGAATTGAACCTGGCCGCATTACCGGTACCTCTGAAGTCTATCTGACACACAGAGGCATGATAGAAAAAGTGGTTAGTGATAACAATGTGGATCCCGTTAGTACCGTGTGGGAGGAGACTCCTCCTGATCCCAGTATTGAAGCTGAAATGCTCTCGTTGCTCATGATTAAAATGGGTGCCAGTGAAGCCGCTGCTAAGATAAGCATGGCGAAGGCAAATAAGTCACCTGATCGGGCCAGAATCGTGAAGTCTGAGGGCGGTCAGCCCAGATTGATAGTCAATAATGCCATTGATATTGCATGGCGCAGGGTTGGCCAGACGCTGGACAGAGTGGGTTTCGGTGTAGAAGACAGAGATAAGAGTAAATGGAAATATTTCGTTGATTATGCCGATCCTGATCTGCACGATAAGAAACCCGGGTTTTTCAGTAAAATGTTCAAGAAAAACAAAGAAACTGTCGATGAAAATATCTATCAGATTTTACTTACCGAAGACGGTGAACAAACAAAGGTTGATGTGTTGGCAAAAGACGGTACCGTAGCACCCGATAAGGTGGTTATACAAATTGTGAAATTACTTTATGAACAGCTAAGATAAAGCCTTTCTTTCTGAACCGATGCTGGGTTGATTTCATGAGTTTTCTGTCATTGCAGGGCGCACCGGCCATCTCCGATTTTCGACTCAACAAGCTGTTGAGTCTGCTGTCGGAAACAATTACAGATCTGGACGAGCTTTCGGCGAGCTATTGTCATTTTGTTAAATTATCCAGCGACCTGGATGAAAGTGAACTCGATCACTTGTCCGTTATTCTTGACTATGGCCCGACGCGCCATGAAATGGATGTTCCCGGTGAGCCTTTTCTGGTTATCCCGAGACCTGGAACGATTTCACCCTGGTCTACCAAGGCAACAGACATCGCCCGCCATTGTGGCCTCGAAAAAGTACAGCGTATAGAACGCGGTGTAGTCTGGCATATCAATACCCGAGAACATCGCCTGCTGGGTGAATCTGAAAAGGAAACAGTTCATGAGCTGATTCACGACCGTATGGTGGAATCGGTGTTCGGCTCGCTGGATAAGGCCGAACTGTTATTTGAACAACACAGTCCGGCCAGCATGCGCTGTGTCGATCTGCTTAATGATGGAAAGAACGCATTATTAGAAGCAAATCAGTTGTGGGGGCTTGCCCTGTCAGAGGATGAGATTGATTATTTACTTGCATCGTTCACTGAACTGGGCAGGAACCCGACTGATGTGGAACTGATGATGTTCGCACAGGTGAACTCAGAACACTGCCGCCACAAAATCTTTAATGCCGACTGGATAATCGATGGTGTAGAACAGTCGAAGTCATTGTTTGGCATGATCCGCAATACCCACGAAAGACACCCACAGGGGACAGTCGTTGCTTACAGTGATAATTCATCAGTTATCCGCGGCTACGAAACAGGAAACTTCTGCCTAAATAAAGATGGCCGCCACTACTCCTGGCAGGAGGCTAAGGCGCATATCCTCATGAAGGTGGAAACCCATAATCACCCGACCGCTATTGCGCCACACCCTGGTGCTGCGACGGGGTCGGGCGGTGAGATACGCGATGAAGGGGCAACCGGCCGCGGCAGCAAACCCAAGGCAGGGCTTTGTGGGTTCAGCGTCTCCAATCTCAGACTGCCGGACGCCGTGCAGAGCTGGGAGAAAGACTATGGCAAGCCTGAGCGTATTGCCAGTGCGCTGGATATCATGCTCGAAGGCCCCATAGGCGCCGCATCGTTTAACAATGAATTTGGCCGGCCGAATATCTGTGGTTATTTCCGTAGCTATGAGCAGGCATTGCCATCCGGTGAAGTACGTGGCTACCACAAGCCGATAATGCTGGCTGGTGGTCTGGGTTCAATACAGGCGGGATTCACTGAAAAATCTAAAATACCTGACGGCAGTCGAATAGTTGTACTGGGCGGCCCGTCTATGCTGATCGGTCTGGGCGGTGGTGCGGCCTCAAGCATGGCTTCCGGCACCAGCTCCGAGGATCTCGACTTTGCCTCTGTTCAGCGCAGCAATGCTGAAATGCAGCGCCGTTGTCAGGAAGTTATCAACCGCTGTTGTGAAAAGGCTGGCGATAGTCCCATCCTGTCAATCCACGATGTCGGCGCAGGGGGTGTGTCCAATGCCTTGCCGGAGTTGGTGAATGACTCAGGTTGCGGGGGCAGTTTTGAACTACGCGATATTTTAAATGACGAGCCGGGCATGTCACCGATGCAACTGTGGAGCAATGAATCACAGGAACGCTATGTGCTGGCGATTGCCGATCACTACTGGGAAGATTTTGAAAGGATTTGCGCACGCGAAAGATGTCTCTATGCGGTGGTGGGTAAAGCCACAGAAAAGCGTCAACTGAGCCTGCATGATCAGTATTTCGTTGATCAGACTAAAGTGGATCAGTCTGCCGATAGCTCAACAGCCTGTCGTGATCTGGCATGGCCAATTGATATGCCGATGGATGTGTTGCTGGGTAAGCCACCAAAAATGCGGCGTAATGTCCAGCATAAGGTACCCGAATTAGTCGCCTTTGATGCCGATAATTTCGACCCGTATGAGGCGGCCTTGCGCGTGCTGCGTCTGCCGACTGTTGCCAGCAAATCATTCCTGATTACTATCGGTGACCGCAGTGTAACCGGGTTGGTATGCCGTGATCAGATGGTAGGCCCCTGGCAGGTGCCAGTGGCGGATGTGGCCGTGACGGCGACAAATCTTAAACAAAATACCGGTGAAGCCATGGCGGTGGGAGAACGTACCCCTCTTGCATTAATTGATGGTCCTGCCAGTGGCCACATGGCGATAGGTGAGGTGCTGACAAATATTGCTGCCGCGCGTATTAAAAACATAAGCGACATAAAACTTTCTGCCAACTGGATGGCACCGGCGGGTCACCCGGGTGAAGATGCCAATTTGTTTGATACCGTACAGAGTATCGGTATGGCGCTATGTCCGGCACTGGGTCTATCAATTCCGGTTGGCAAGGATTCCATGTCTATGCGCACAGTCTGGCAGCATCAGGGCGAGCAGCATTCTGTTACTGCACCGTTGTCAGTAATTATTTCCGCTTTTGCACCCGTGCTGGATGTGCGTAAAACGATGACCCCACAACTGATACTTGATCAGGGTGAAACAGACCTGATCTTCATTGATCTCGGTCGTGGACGTGATCGTATGGGTGGCTCCTGCCTGGCACAGGTTTACGGTGAACTGGGAAATGAGTGTCCAGATCTTGATCAGGCGGCTGATATGAGCAGTTTTTTCAGCGCCATACAAAGTCTCAATGAAGACGGTGTGTTGCTAGCCTACCACGATCGTTCCGATGGTGGTTTATTTGCCTGTCTGCTAGAGATGGCCTTTTCCGGGCATTGTGGGCTTACGGTTTCACTGGATACATTAGGCAACAAGGTAGTGAATATCCTCTTCAATGAAGAGCTGGGTGCCACACTGCAGATTCGTCGCAGCGATCTGGAAAACGTCCTGTCCGTGTTTGCCGGTGCTGGTCTGTCTGAATGTGCACACGTCATTGGTACCCCGGTAGCGGGTGATGAAATAACATTCTCTCAGGCAGGCAAGGTCTGCCTGCATGGTTCACGTACGGAGTTCCATCGTGTCTGGAGTGAGACCAGTATGCGCATGCAAACGCTGCGTGATAATCCTGAAAATGCCCGACAGGAATTTGATCAACTGCTGGATCAGAAAGACCCGGGATTACATGCCGACCTTAGCTTTGATCCATCCGAAGATGTCAGCCTGCCTTATATCAACAGCGGTAACCGCCCGCAAATGGCCATCTTGCGAGAGCAGGGCATTAACTCGCAACTGGAGATGGCAGCGGCCTTCGATCGCGCCGGTTTCGATGCCGTAGATATCACCATGAGTGATATTTTAAGTGGTCGTGAAACGCTGGAATCAGTCCAGGGACTGGTCGCATGTGGCGGTTTCTCCTATGGTGATGTGCTCGGCGCCGGTGGCGGCTGGGCAAAGTCGATTCTCTATAATGACCAGGCACGCGATGTATTCAGCCTTTTCTTTGAGCGGGAAAACAGCTTTGCACTGGGCGTCTGTAATGGCTGTCAGATGATGGCATCTTTAAAAGACATCATTCCGGGTGCTGAAAACTGGCCACGTTTTGTTAGCAATCAATCCGAACAGTTCGAGGCACGCAGCACGCTGGTCAGTATCCCCGAGAGCCCATCCATCTTCATGTCAGGCATGGCAGGTTCTACCCTGCCAATTGCTGTCGCACACAGCGAGGGACGAGCGGAGTTTGCGACGTATAAGAATCAACAAAATGCCATTATAGCCATACACTTTGTCGATAATTATGGCGTAAAAACAGAGAAGTACCCAGCGAATCCAAACGGCTCACCGCAAGGTATTGCAGGACTGACGACGGAAGATGGCCGCTTCACCGTGATGATGCCGCATCCTGAGCGGGTATTTCGTACCGTTGCCAACTCCTGGCACCCCGAAGACTGGGGTGAAGACAGTGGCTGGATGCGCTTGTTTAGAAATGCCCGGGTTTGGCTGGGGTAAGGTCAGGAACCCAAGATGCCTGCCATAGAGGATGTAGGCTTCGAGGGGAAACAAGAAGGGATAAGATTATTTTCGAGACTTTGGGGATAAAATAAGCAAATCACAGAATACCCTGATGTCTTTTACATTGTAAAATAGGCCTGACCCCCCCCCTTTATTTATTGGGTGAAGGGGATGGTGTTACACTGAGAGAGGTTGACATCGTTGAGTTCACTGGTACCGAGAACTGTGTCGCGCGGGTGTTTGATTTCCCCGAGTGATTTACCTCGGGAGCATGTACTAGAGAGATTATAAAAAACTTGAATAAGGAGAAGTAGAACATGAGTGAAAATGAAAGATATATCTTTCCCGGAACTAAAATTAATGTTGAATGGGATGGGCGCCTCTGTATTCATATCGCAGAATGTGGGCACGCAAAAGGTGACTTATTCATTGCTGGACGCCAGCCCTGGTGTCAACCTGATCTTGTTACCTTAGAAGATGTGATTGATGTCGTGGAGCGGTGCCCAAGTGGTGCATTGACCTATGAAACCAGCGTGAAAACAGTTAAAGAGAGCCCGGATCAGGAAAATAGTGTATCGGTCAGCTACAACGGCCCTTATTTTGTTCGAGGTGAACTTGATATTGAAGGCTCAGCCGATGACATGGAGGGTGTTGCATTCAGAGTTGCGCTGTGTCGCTGTGGTCACTCAAAAAATAAACCATTCTGTGATAATAGCCACGAGGCAATTGGTTTCAGGGATTATGGTGCGGTTGGTGAGAAGGGTGAAGGCCTCACAAAGAAAGGCGGGAAATTAAAAATCACCCCACTGGAAGATGGTCCGCTGTTACTCTCCGGTAACCTTACCATCAAAAACAGTAGTGGCCGGGTTGCCTGGCAGGGAACAGAAGTAGCCTTATGTCGATGCGGTGCTTCTGAGAACAAGCCTTTTTGTGACGGTAGTCATGTAGCGGCTGGTTTCAAAAGCAAATAATAAGGAATCTCTGATTAATTCAACAAACCCATCATTGCACCCTTCGGGTATTTTTTGTGGTCGCGAACACTGTGGCGTAGCAATCTCATAACTTGCAATCAAACAGGTAGAGATTTTTTCGTCACCCCGTTTCTCACAATGACGAATAAATCAGCGCATCTATAAATTTTACCCGAATACGATCCGATCTCGGATTTATTTTAAACGGGGGGCTCTGGCGAACAAGGTTTATAAAAACACCCATAAATGAAAAAGATATTGCAATCCGCCATGGATAAACACAAGGTCAGCTGGCTGGAGCTGTTTTACGACCTTATTTATGTCGTGGTTATCGCAAAGCTGGCACATCTGGTGACTTATGGGCATGACGGTCATTTGGGGCTGACAGAATTTATGGTGTTTATTGCCCTGTTTGTTCCGGTATGGTGGGCCTGGACAGGCCACGCGCTGTATGCAACACGCTTCTACGATGACGGTGTGGTTGACCGCCTGCTGACCCTGGGACAAATGTTCCTGGTGACTTTGATGTCTGTTTATATCAAAGATGCCTTTTATGATGAAGGCAAGATGTTCGCTCTCAGTTATGCTGCCATACGTGTTCTGCTGGTGGTGATGTATTTACGTGTCTATTTTTCAAATAAAGAAATGCGTCCGGTAACCTCCTGTCTTGCTACCGGGTTTAGTGTCGGTGCATCATTGTGGTTGATCTCTGCATTTTTACCGACGGCATGGATGTACGTTTTCTGGGCTGCAGGGTTACTGGTTGATTTTATGACCACGTTTCATTGTCGACCACTGCTTAAAACAGTCAGCGTTCACAAACACCACCTGCCAGAACGATTTGGTCTATTAATCCTGATCCTGCTGGGAGAATCTGTTGCAAGTTTAACCAGTGCACTTAACCCTCAAGATATGACGCTGAGTGTATTAACGATTGCCTTGTTTGGTTTTATCAGTCTTGCTGCGGTCTGGTGGCACTATTTTGAAGTGCTTGAGCGTGTCGTCATCAATCGGGAGCTGGGTGCGGCGCACCTCATTATATATGGTCATTTATTCATATTTATCGGTTTAGCGCTGTTTGCCTCGGCACTGAGACAAAATATTGTCGGCAATCTGACCATGCCTGATATTATACTGCTCTTCGGTGTAAGCATTACACTATACCTGTTACCGGTGTTGCTGATCGCACAACAGGCCCAGGCCAGCAGTGAACGTTGGCCATTACGACGAAATACGCTTATATTAATATTGCTACTCGTTGTTATTGTTGTGTCCCGTAATAGGCTAAATGGTCTGGGTATAAGCGCAATAATAGCGAGTATGATGGTCATTTATGTTTATCTAAATACACCAAAACGATCAAAATTGAAGGCAGACTGAATTTCAAAGACAGAGCAGTTAATAGGGTAGAAAGAAATCTGTACAAGGTTTACCAAGCCCACTTCGGTGGGTTTTTATTGCCTGATTGAACCTTCGGGGCCAGACTCAGACTCGATGGAAGTATTTTCTGTCGAGTCTGACGCCGTGATTTCCAAAATAATTGTGCCGAGACGACGCGCCTACAAAAAAAATTAAACTGCCTTTTAGTACCGATGCCTTGAATTCTCAATCGAAGCCCGTAAACAGTCGTAAACGGAATACCTGAAAGAATGGGACAAAAGCGGACTGTTCAGGTCATAATGGCTGTTTCAGAAACAGGAGCAAATAGAGATGGATTCACAACTGGTATCGCAGGAAAATATTACGGCTGCTTCAGCGGATGCGATAACCGCTTACACATCGTTTCACCAGCTACGTAGGCAACTGCAGGAAAAGATTATAGGGCAGGAATCAATGGTTGATAGCCTGCTGATTGCCTTGCTGGCAGATGGTCATCTGCTGGTAGAAGGTGCACCGGGTCTGGCCAAGACGACGGCTATCAAGGAGTTGGGAGCACGCATAGAGGGTGATTTTCACCGACTACAGTTTACCCCTGATTTATTGCCCGGTGATCTGACCGGTACCGAGATTTATCGGCCGCAAACCGGCGAGTTTAACTTTCAGCGTGGGCCGATTTTCCATAATTTATTACTTGCCGACGAGATCAATCGTGCGCCTGCCAAGGTGCAATCTGCATTGCTTGAGGCCATGGGTGAGCACCAGGTTACCGTGGGGCAGACGACCTATAAACTGGATCGGCCTTTCCTGGTAATGGCCACACAGAATCCAATTGAACAGGAAGGGACTTACCCACTGCCTGAAGCCCAGCTTGACCGTTTCCTGATGCATATCAGTATCGATTATCCGGCAGCGGATTCAGAAAAACAGATTCTTGCTCTGGCGAAGGAACAGGCAAGGCTTGAGACGGGCAAGCATTCTGCCGTGAATGTGGTTCTGACTAAAGATCAAATCCGACAGGCACAAAACGAGGTGCTTGATTTGCATATGGCAGAGGCCGTTGAGGATTATCTTGTACAATTGGTGATGGCCAGCCGAAAACCAGAACCCTATGGTGATGACCTTACAGGCTGGGTAAATTATGGCGCCAGTCCCCGCGGTACCATTGCCCTGGATCGCTGTGCGCGGGCACACGCGTGGTTGCAGCAGCGCGATTATGTTTCACCTGAAGATGTACAGGCCGTTATTCATAATGTAATGCGGCATCGTGTGCTGCTTTCTTTTGAGGCTGAGGCAGAAGGTGTGTCTTCTGATGATTTTATTGCTGAATTAGTGAGGCGGGTGCCGGTTTCCTGATGTTGCAGGGAATTTGGAAAAGACTGGGTTTTGGCGAAAAATCGCCTATTGATGCAAAGCGAAAATACCCGGCCACGCGATCAGGTGTGGCGGTCAGTATTGATGAACTGATTGCATTGAAGGCCGCCATACGGGGTATCCGTCTGACGTCCACCCGGGTAAAAAACAGTTCCATTACCGGTGCGCATACCTCTCGTTTTCGTGGCCGTGGCATGGATTACCAGGAGTCCCGAGCCTACCAGCCGGTGATGATGTTCGCAGCATGGACTGGCGGGTAACCGCCCGCGCCGGTCACCCCTACGTGAAGATGTATGAAGAAGAACGTGAACGTCCGATAATGCTGCTGATTGACCTCAATCCCGGCATGTTTTTTGGTACTCGAGGAGCGTTCAAGTCAGTGCAGGCAGCGCGTCTGGCGGCACTGATCGCATGGGCTGGTGTGGCAAACGGTGACCGTATTGGGGCGCTGGTATTTAATGGCAGGCACCAGGAGGTGCCCCCATCCGGGGGGGCAAAAGGTGCCTTGCGCTTATTTCGGCTGCTGATGGCGGCGACAGACCCCGTGAAAGGCATGCAGTCTGCACTGGAACATTTAGGCAATCCCGACAGGCCGGGTCTTGATAGTGCGTTGAAGCGCTGTCGGCGGGTAGCAAAGCCCGGCAGTCTGATTTTCATCCTCAGTGACTTTTATCATGTGACGGAAGAGACCTCGGCCCAGCTGTTGAGGTTACGTCAGCATAACGATGTGGTCGCCATCCAGTTGTTTGACCCGATTGAGCTATCTCCACCACCGGCGGGTGTTTACGGGGTCAGTGACGGTCAGCAGACTGCCATAATTGATACCCGTAACCGCATACAACGGATGCGTTATGAAGAATGGTGTGTTGAACATGACTCGACGGTAAGCGACGTAATGCGCAAGCGGGCTATTCCTTTGCTGCGTTTATCGACTGCTGATGATGCCGCGATGGCTTTACGCCGCTTTATGGCGAACCCTAATAATAGTGCAACTGTGTCAGGCCAGGTGGCGGCATGAATCCTGTTGAGCAAACTCTACAGCTTAGGGACGTTCATCTACCTGCCAGTCCTGATTTCTGGCCACCGGCGCCCGGCTGGTGGATAGTTGCTCTGCTTGCCGCTGTGAGCCTGATCTGGATAGGTGTTCGTCTAATCAGTTTCTGGCGCCGTAAAAGCCTACAGCGAGAAATATTCCGGCTACTGAATGATTTGTCAAAAACGGAACCTGATGACCAAATTCCGGTATTTTTGGCATCGGTGTCAACGCTGCTGCGGCGAGTGGCCCTACTGAAATATCCGCGCAATAAAGTGGCGCCGTTGACGGGAAAAGACTGGCTGTCTTTTCTGGATGCACAGGGTGGAGAGGGGCAGTTTGTTAATGGGGTGGGCTGCGTACTGGAGGCCGGAGCCTATACACGTAACAGCACTGTGGATCAGCATGGCTTGTTGTTGCTGGCAAAGAAATGGATTAAACGAAACACAGGTGTAATTCAGAGATAGCGACAACAATGGATATCAATTTTTCATTACCGTGGATGTTTCTACTATTGCCCTTACCGGTATTGGTCATGCTGTTGCTGCCGAGGGTGGATGCGGCACAGATTTCCACCATCCGTGTACCCTTTTATGCCGCCATGCATTCTCAGCTGTTGCACGAAGCCAGTGGGCCATCTCGTGTTCGCCTTTTTGTTGCCCTTATCATCTGGGGGCTACTGGTGGTTTCCGCCGCCCGGCCACAGTCTGTTGATGAAGCGATTCAATTGCCGGTACAGGGCAGGAATCTGATGCTTGCCGTCGACCTTTCCGGCAGTATGGAAGCCGATGATATGGTAATTGGGAATCGGCGGGTATCGCGCCTGGCAGCGGTCAAGGCCGTAGCAGGAGAGTTTATCGATAGACGTGTTGGTGATCGTCTCGGCCTGATTCTGTTTGGTGACAGGGCCTACCTGCAGGCCCCGTTAACGCTGGACAGAAAGACTGTAAATACGCTGCTACAGGAGTCTGTGATAGGCCTGGCAGGGAAGAAAACAGCCATTGGTGATGCCATTGGTCTGGCGGTCAAACGTCTGCGCAATGAGCCGGAACAAAATCGCGTCCTGATACTGTTGACGGACGGCAGTAATACAGCAGGCAGCATCGACCCGCTGAAGGCCGCTGATCTTGCGGCGCAGGAAAAAATAAGAATTTATACTATTGGTGTAGGTGCTGACAGCCGTGTTGTAAGGGATTTGTTTGGCCGGCAGCGAGCGGTCAATTCTGACATCGATGAAGAGACATTACAGGCCATCTCCGACAAGACGGGTGGGCATTACTACCGTGCCAGAGATGTCAAATCACTGCTGCAAATATACGGCCTGCTCGATGAGATAGAGCCGATAGCGGATGACGTGGAAGTCTACCGGCCGATCAACGAACTCTATTTCTGGCCATTATCTATAGCGATGCTTCTCTCTTTACTGCTGGCTTTGTCCAAACTGCCTTTTTTTAGTCTTCTCAGTCGTAGCAGGGCAAGACATGCCTGAGAATTTTCAATTTTTACAGCCGCAGTGGTTTTATCTGTTGCTCCCTTTAGTCGCGGTACTCGGCCTGTTGATGAGACAGGATCACGGTGCGAATGACGCCTGGTTCAAGATTATAGATAAAAATCTGTTGACATGGCTACGTGTGTCGAAGGCTGGCGCCCGTAATCGTCTGCCTCTGTGGCTGCTGTCTGCAGGTTGGTTAATCGCCGTTGTCGCACTGGCAAACCCAGTATGGGAGAAGCTTCCGCAACCGGTATTTCAAACGGATCAGGCGCGTGTCATCGTGCTGGATCTATCACGCTCCATGAACAGTAGCGACCTCAAACCGAGCCGTATTGAGCGTGCCCGATTTAAAGTTTCCGATATACTGAAAAAACAGCAGGAAGGTGTCATCGGCCTGGTGATATTTGCCGGAGATGCCTTTGTGGTATCACCGTTAACACGCGATACCGGCACCATCAGCGTCATGTTACCGGCACTGAAACCCGGGATCATGCCGGTACAGGGCAGCCGGGCGGATCTGGCTTTGCTGAAGGCGGCAGAACTCCTGCGGCAGGCGGGACGATTACGGGGAGAGATTCTGTTACTGGCTGATTCCTATACCGATGATCGTACCCTAGAGGCGGCAAAGAAACTTCGCAAACAGGGGTTTATTACCTCCGTGTTGGGAATAGGGACTGAGCAGGGTGCTCCTTTACCGACCGGGCAGGGTGGGTTTTTTCGTGACAGTGATGGGGATGTGATTACCACCCGACTTGATAAATCGGCGATGCAAAAACTTGCCAACGCAGGGGGGGGGTAACTATGTCAGCCTCTCTGCCGGCGACGCGGATATCAACCGTCTAATGAAAACGCGTGTCAAGGGTTCACGTAATCGCGTAGAAAAGGGTACTTTTGAGACTGTCCGATGGAAAGAAACCGGACCCTGGCTGGTTATCCTGCTGCTGCCGCTGGCGGCACTGGCATTCCGACGTGGCTGGTTGCTGAGTGTTTGTCTGCTTGTTTTAACTGCCATACCGAATGAACCGGCATTGGCATTCAGCATGATGGATCTGTGGCAGCGCCAGGATCAACAGGCGCATAAGGCCCTGCTTGCCGGTGAGGCTGAGCGGGCATCAGCGCTGGCGAAGGATCCTCTGCGCAAAGGTGTAGCAGATTATCGCAAGGGTGATTACGAGGCAGCAGTGGAAGATTTCTCTTCATCTGGCGGTGCGGAAGCGGCCTACAATAAGGGCAATGCACTGGCAAAACTTGGCAAATTGCAGGAAGCGATCGATGCCTACGATCAGGCATTGAAAGGCCAGCCCGGTATGGAAGATGCTGAGTATAACCGGGAGGCTGTGAAGAAATTGTTGCAGCAGCAGAAGCAAGAGGAACAAAACCAACAGGGTAAGCAGGGCAACAAAGATCAGCAGGGCGGGCAGGATCAGCAAGACAAAAACAATCAGCAGGGCGATAAAGGCCAGCAGAGAAAGGAATCAGAAGCTGCAGAGGGGGGGCAAAATCAGCAGCAGGCAGAGGACAAAACGGGTTCTGCAAGAGACAAAGAAAAAGACAATAAAAACGCCTTTTCTGAGGCTGCAGAACAAGCCAGAAAGGATGCAGCAGGCGAAGACCCTGGGCAGCAGGAAGCGCTGACAGCTAAGCAGGAGGAAGAAAATAATGGTGAGAATGGGGCCGAGGAAGATCAGCGGCCAGTCGCTCAACCACAGGCGTCTCAGCAGGACAGAGAGGGCGATCAGCAAGAAAAGTCAGGAACAGTTGCCGAGGCTGAAGACTTGAGTTCTGAAGAGAAAATCGCGGCCGAACAGTGGTTGCGGCGGATTCCGGATGACCCGGCGGGCTTGTTGCGCCGAAAATTACGTTATCAGTATATTCAGCGTGGCGGTAATGCCGGTAAGCCCGCTGACCCTCAGCCATGGTGACGATGACGTAACGATGAACAGGGTTTATCCATTTAAACACACACTGTTTCAGCTGCTAATCCTGCTAGCTCTGCTGCCCATGCCTCCTACGGGTATGGCATCTGTACAGGCGAGCATCGACAGGCCTGTCATCTATGACGGTGAGAGTTTTACCCTGGTCATCAGCAGCGATGCCAAACGGCGTGAGATGCCGGATTTATCTCTGCTGGAGAAAGATTTTTATGTGCTGGGCACCGGTAGCAGTCAGCAGGTGCAGATTATCAATGGCGTAACGACGGCAAAAACATCGTGGACTATTACCCTGCAGCCAAAAACCCGCGGTCAGTTCCATATCCCGCCATTGAGAGTAGGCAGGGAGCTGACAAACCCGATACAGGTGACAGTTTCAGCGCCACCTGTGGCAGCCACTGTCATGGATGGGCAACACATTTTTATAGAGACTGAAATCGGCTCGTCTGAAAAGCCGATTTACCTGCAGCAGCAAATACTCTACACCGTGCGCCTGGTTTTTGATCAGCCAATACTGGACGGGAACCTGAGTGAGCCTGCACCCGAAAATGCGCTCGTTGAGCAGCTGGTTAAGAATAACCGCTATACCCGGCAACGCAACGGAAAGTCAGTTACGGTTATTGAGCGCCACTATGCGATCTTTCCTGAAAAAAGCGGCGAATTAATTATTCCGCCATTACGTTTTACTGGCAGTCTGGTCAGCAATGCTGCAGGTAGACGGCAGTCTTCCCGCATAGACCCGAACCTGCAACGTTTTTTTGGCGGAGATCCCTTTGCCGGTGTTTTTAATCGCGGAAGACCCGTTACGGTACAGGGTAGAGCGCTAAGTCTGCAGATTCTGCCGCGTCCAGCCTCATACTCGGGCAGCAACTGGTTGCCATCGGCAGAACTGAAATTAAAAGATAGCTGGCTCGAACAGCCACCGGAATTTAAAGTTGGCGAACCCGTCAGCCGCACCATTACCATTCGGGCAAAAGGTCTGCTGGCAACCCTGCTGCCAACGCTAGAACTGGATGCGCTTGACGGTGTTAATGTATACCCGGAACAGCCTGTGACGGAAACCCGTACTGATGGAACCTGGGTATACGGTATCAGTAAACAGGGCGTGAGTTATATGCCGACAAAGGCAGGCGCACTGCTTATCCCTGAATTGAGATTAAACTGGTGGGATACCGAGGCGGGGGTAGAGCGTACGGCCGTATTGCCGAAATGGAGTGTGGAGGTACTGCCCGGCAAAGACTTGCCTGTTGAACCTGTGGTACAGGCAGAGGGCTTGACAGTGACGGGGCCGCAGACAGATTCCCCCGCACCAGAAGGCGTGGGTGTCGATGACAGCCTATTGGAGACAGGCTGGTTCAACAAAATACGGAAGGAATATTGGTTGTTGCTGCCAATTATAGCCGTTGTGATTTTTGCACTGTACTGGCGATGGAACAAGCGACCCGATAAGCCTCAGGATATGCCTGTTGCCGATGAATTCCAACTGGCACGTAAACTAAATCAGCGTGCGTTACAGAAACGTTTACGTGAATCTTGCAGTGGGAATGATGCAAGTGCTGTGGCAGAAATACTGTTGCAAATGTCCGGGCTTGTAATACTGGAAAACCCACCGAAAACACTGCCGGCACTGGCGGCCATACTGGATCAGGGCGGTGAGGAAATAATTCAGTTGGACAGATTTCTTTATTCAACTGATGCTGTCAACTGGGATGGGCAGAGCTTCTACGAAAAGTTCAGAAATGGTCTGGTTTTCAGGGTAAAGGAAAAGCCGACCCAGGATGCATTAGAGCCCCTTTATCCTGGGTGATGGGTTTGTCCTTTATGGGTGAGTTGTGTTCACAAACAAATAAAAAAAGAAATGGACATTAGCGTTCAAGCTTTCACAGAACGAAACCAGCCAGTAAACTGAGGCGTCTTCCTCTGTATGGCAGGTATCCTGAGTAACATCAAAACAGAGAATAAAGCAAAGTAGAGTAAAGGTTCCCGTATATCAGACTTCACCTGCCAAATGAAATGTGTTGTTCCAAGAAAGGCCGCCAGATAGACCAGGCGATGTAAATTTTTCCAGTTCTTACCCATCTTACGAATCATAAACCTGGGCGACGTTACCGCCAGGGACAGTAAGATTAGAAAAGTAGTGAAGCCAACGATTATATAGGGGTGTTCAGCAATGTCTTCTACAATAAATGGCCAGTCAAAATACTGATCGAGCCAGACGTAGGTTAGAAAATGTAGACTGGCGTAGAAAAAGGTGAACAGTCCCATCATGCGGCGGAAGCGGATGAGTATTGCCTGCCCGGTCAGTCTGCGCAGTGGTGTGATGGCCAGGGTAATGACCAGAAAGCGTAATATCCATATGCCGGTGGTATTGGTGATCGTCTCTATAGGGTTGGCTCCCAGTTCATTGCTCCAGCCACGTAATAGCAGCAGGGAAAAAGGTGTCAGCGCCAGTAAAAAAATACCTGTTTTTATCAATGTGATCTGTTTGTTGTTCATGGCAGGGTCTGAGCTGGGTTAAAAGAATTTTTTCATATCAAGGTCTTTATACATGCCCGCCACCTGTTCCGCATAGCCGTTAAACAGCAGTGTTTTTCTTTTGCGAAATTCGCCCAGGCGCCTTTCTCTTGATTGACTCCAGCGGGGGTGGTCAACATCAGGATTGACGTTGGCATAAAAACCGTATTCCTTCGGTGCCAGCATCGCCCAGGTGGTGTTGGGTCGATTCTCGGTGAATTCAATTGAGACGATCGATTTGATACTTTTGAACCCATACTTCCAGGGCACTATCAGACGAATGGGTGCCCCATTTTGATTAGGCATAATCTCTCCGTATAAACCAACGGCAAGTATGGTCAACGGGTTCATGGCTTCATCCATACGTAGGCCTTCGCGGTATGGCCAGTCCAGTCCGCTGCCGAACAAGGCGGGTTTCTGACCCGCCATACGCTTTGGGTCATACAGCGTTCTGAAGGAAATATACTTTGCTTTTGATGTTGGTTTCATATCCTTGATTAAACTGGCCAGTGGGAAGCCGACCCAGGGCACCACCATTGACCAGGCTTCGACGCAGCGCAGGCGATAAATACGCTCTTCCATTGGGTAGTGCTTGAGGATATCTTCCATACCCAGAGTCAGTGGTTTTTCTACTTCACCCCTTACGGTTATCGTCCAGGGTTTGGTCTTAAAGTTTTTGGCCATGACGGCCGGGCTGGATTTACTGGTGCCGAATTCGTAATAATTATTGTAGCTTGTGACGTCCTTATATGGCGTCAGTGTTTCACCTGCATTGAAGGGACTTTTTATAAGATTACTGAACTTACTGGCTGCGTGGCTGACTTTCTGTGTTGCCAGCATTGAGGATATCCCCAGCCCACTGCCGAGGGCCAGTGCGGTTCCGCCTCGCAAAAAGCGACGGCGTGACTGATAGATCTCTTTATTGGTAATTTCACTGGGTCTGATACCAGAGAGCTGCTCGATATCACTGGATCGTTTTATAAGCATAGTGTATTCCTTATTTAATTAATGGCCGCCTCTATGATTTCGTAGGCGTGTCGCTTCGACAGCATCGGGCACCTCTGATGAGTGACACCAGGTAGCTGGAATGAGTTCCATCGAGTGTCTGAAAATACACTCACAGCTAACACCATATTATCGCTGCCCGTTAAGTTTCAGGGATTGGAGGCATTGTTTATAGCCGTTATACAGGCCTTGTCTGTGCGATTCCGTAAACGGGGGAATGAAGCTGGATGTTAGTTAACCCTGCAAGGGCCAAGGCCTGTCAGCTGAGCTATGCTGTCAATGTGTACCCTTAAAAAATCAGCAGGCAAATCCCCAGTAAGCAATATACAATTTTCAATGTTAGAATGACTTTTTCGGGAAATAAGATCTAAGGAAGCTCTGATTAATTGCAGTCGTCTAAAGAGGCATGATTGTGAGAGTGGCCATAGTCTCTTGTGGTGACAATAGATGGTTGTAGGTGAAAAATTTGCCTGGGCGCATATACCCAAGACAGGCGGAGACAGCACACATTTATTATTTCGTGATGTTGATGACGGCAGTCTACGGTTTATTGATGGGCCTGAAAAACATAATTCATTCAGGCAGGAAAGCATAGTTGGCCTTAATCGGATATCAAATATCAGACGGTTACCATCCTTATTAAAAAGCTGGGCTGTGCACTACAGTCAACATAGCAAATGGAACCCGGGAAATGAAGATATGCCGTTTACCCGTAAGCAACTATTACAGGGATTGGTCTGGTGGCTAGAGCCCTATACCTCTGATTGGCGGCTGGTGAAGATTGATGAGGTGGTTTTTGATTATTATGAACTGGATAGCGTATATCAGTGGGTTCGCACCGAAAATCTACTGGTAGATTTCAGGGAGGTTATGACGGCTTACATTGATGTGTCGCGACTGGATGAGGGTTTTGTGTCAAATCAGGGGGCTTATCAACAAAAAATCCAGTTTAGCAGAGGTGAACTGAGGCAAATCTATAACAATTGTAGCAGATGGGCGGAGCTTGAAGAAAAAATATATGGAAATGTGCTTAGCTCAGATGCCCATTACAAAGAATATGTTGAGAAACATCGAGCACTTTCTTTGATTTCAAAGCAGCTAAGGCGCGTTTTTTACTGAGCCAAAGATGTGTTGTAGCAAACTGCAAGGTTTTGGATTTAATAGGGTCATTCATGCGTTGATAGAGGTGCCTACATGACAGAAGCAAAATTACTGATCGCGCCGGGTTGCCAGTATTGCAGCACGATGATGAATTTATTGGGTGATTTGCTCAAGGAGGGCAAGATTGCTCGACTGTTAATGATCAATATTGCAGAGCAGCCTGACGAAGCCGCAAAACATAATGTTCGCTCCGTGCCGTGGCTAAAGCTGGGTGAGATGGAATTTATCGGGGCACAATCCCGCGCTGAATTAGAAAAGGCCGTCGAGATGTCAGTGAGTGATAATGGGCAAGGGCAGTTTCTCTATGAGCAGTTAAAAAATGGCAGACTTGGGGCGGTCATGGCCTCAGTTGAACGTGATAAATCTCAGTTATCTGACCTCGTGGCGTTGTTAAAGGGTAAGGAGGTGCCAATGGCTGTGCGTGTCGGTGTAAGTGCTGTCCTTGAAGGGTTGCGGGAGAATCCATCCGCACTGGACAGTATTTTATCCGAATTACTTGAGTTGTCAGCATTTCCAGATGAGACGATACGTGCAGATGCCTGCCATTTCCTTTCTCTTGCAGGGGGAGATAAAGCGGTTAAACGGCTACAGGAATGTACAAAGGATGAATCCTCGATGGTAAGGGAAGTTGCAACGGAATCACTTGAGGATATTTCGGGTGATTGATGTTTTGTAATGTGTTTATGGGTTTAACATTAAACACGTTTAGCCGCAGAGCTACACAAAAGATTAATAAGGAATGCTGAGGGAATAAAGAACACATCGTCAGGGAAAGCGTTGTCTTCCTTGTGTCCTTTGCGGTAAATGGCGTTGTTCTATTGACCTTGGCTAATGAGCAGCCTGGCTGCCGTCTGGTGGCATTTCTTCTTTAATTGTTTTGGGGTAGGCAATTCCGAAGCCCTGGGCGTAGTCAACACCTATTTCCCGCAGCTTGTTCAGTATGTCCTCATTCTCCACGTACTCGGCGATTGTCTTTTTATCAAGAATATGGGCAATTTCATTGATCGAGTGGACCAATGCAAGATCGATAGGGTCTTCAGCCAGATCACGTATAAAAATGCCATCAATCTTGATATAGTCAACGGGTAAATGCTTCAGGTAGGCGTAAGATGACATGCCGGATCCAAAATCATCGAGAGCAAAACAACAGCCTTCAGCTTTCAGGTTTCTAATCAGGCGGCTGGTTTTTGCGAGGTTCAGGATTGCAGAGGTCTCGGTGATCTCAAAGCATATCTTTTCGGCTGGCACGGCAGATTTTTCCAGGCAGGCAATGATGTAGTTGGCAATAGCTTCATCATTAAGTGTCTGTCCGGAAAGGTTGATCATACATGCCTCAAGTTGCTGTAACTGCCGTGGATTGCGTGACAGCCACTGAAAGATATTGTTAATAATCCAACGGTCTATTTGAGGCATCAGGTTGTACCGTTCTGCCGCAGCCAGAAAAGCACCTGCAGGTATACGCTCACCCTCACCATTTTCCAGGCCGACCAGTATTTCAAACATATTGCCCTGATTTTGTTTAGATGCGATAGCTATGATGGTCTGTTGTGAAAGTAACAGACTGTTCGTTTCCAATGATTTTCTTAGGCGAGAAACCCATTGTGTATCGCGGTTGCGTCTGACCATTTCGATATCATTGGGCTGGTACATGCAAATTTTATTGCGGCCGGTATCCTTGGCTGCATAGCATGCCTGGTCTGCCATGCTGAGGAGGAGGTCAGGACTTTCACTGTTTTGATCCATCATAACGACACCGATACTGATACCGAGATTGAAGGTTTTCTCCTGCCATTGAAAACGAAAGTTCTCTACTTCTTTTCTTAGTTCATCTGCCACATCATGTGCAGACACTCTATTGCAATTTTCGATCAGTACTCCAAATTCATCTCCACCCAGCCGTGCAAGTGAGCCGGAATCAGAAAGGCGTTGCTGCAAACGCTCACTGATGTGTCTCAGTAATTGATCCCCGGCTATATGGCCGCAGCTGTCATTGACTATCTTAAACTGATCAAGATCCATGTATAGCAGTGCATGCTTAATATGAGTCTTAGAGTTTTGCAGCTGGTTGAGAAGAAGATGAATTCGATGGTCGAATTCTGCCCTGTTGAACAAGCCAGTTAGACTGTCATGCGTTGCCTGATAAGCCAGCTTTCCCGTCAAAGCCAGTGTATCTGTAATATCATGAAGGACGATGACGCTGCCCATAACGATACCTTTTCGATCAAGGATCGGTGCCACATTATATCGGACATTTAATTTCTTACCCTTTTGCTGGATCAGTACGCATGTCCCTCTAAGGGGAACGTGTTGTATGTCTGTACCTGTGTGGACGGCCACATTTACTGGAAGCTGCAGCGGCGTCTCAGCATCATCAAAATGTAACTGAAATGCTGCACTGATTTCCTTCCCGTGCAGGCTTGTGGCATGCAGTCCGGAAAGCTCTTCTGCCGCGCGGTTTACGAAATCAATGTGGCCAGAACGTGTCGTCGTGATGACGGCATCAGAAATTGAATAAAGCGTAATTTCGGCACGTTCCTTTTCACGTGACAGAAACTGTTCTGCGATTTGTTGGCCGGAAAGTGAATTTTCAAGTTCTTCATGTTTGGTTGTCAGATGATCGAGTACCCGGTTGATGAATGATCCAAGAAACCCAAATTCATCCTCTCTCTTTTCATCGAAGCGGATGCTGCTATCACCTCTGACTATACCGTCAGCAGCTTGTACCATACTGGTAATGGGGCGTGAGAGTACGTGCTTCAAAATGGCCTGAAGTATAAGACCGAACCCCAGAAAAATTACCGCCATAATGATCAGAATATTTTTTCGGTATCGGGTGATTTCATCTTTTAATGGTGTTAAATAAATCTTTACTTTTGCCTGTTGCTGGATGTTTTTGCCATTTTTCAATAGGGTATGGACCGGGAAGTTTGACTCACTGACATCCATGTCGGCCTGGTATTTACCACTACGTATAACTTTGCCATTGATGAGCACCTCCATGGAGATAAATCCAAAACGTTTACGGAGGTTTTCAAGTTCTGAAGTATAATTGATGGCAGATACAGACTGTGGGGCGCTGAAGATGTATTTTACTGAATCATGAGTGAGATCGAGCTTGAGTTCACGTTCAGCGGTGAGTTGGTACTCAAGGAAGCTGATGAATGCTGTTGATGCCACCAGGCCGAGCAAAACCAGACCCCAGAAAACTATGCCGGTAATCTTTACAGGGAGGTTAGTATATGTAGTCCCGGGATTATCGGAGGCATCTGTTTTTCTATTCATCTGAATCCTAGCCATTTCAAAGAAATGAACAGAGGACAAACCCCGCTCAGACCTGCGCCAAGAATAGCAAAGCCCATAAACCAGGCCAAATACCAGACGGTATTGAAGAATATAACGTACACAAGAATCAGAACACCCCCAAGAATTAATCGCCAGGCACGCTCTGCATCAAAATTAAACCGCTGCTGAAAAGGTAATCCAAGAATCCCTTCAGCCTGATCGTCGGTAATACCACGCATTTTTGATACGAGAATCGGTATACGGAGATTAGTGATGCCTTCGAAAAGGACTGTCACAATCAATACATATATCAATTCAGGTAGATCAAAATACAGTCCAGTAAGCAGAATCAACCCGACAATCAATCTATAAAGTCGATTAGACATAAAAAAACCTGAAAAATCCTGTATTTAAATTATTGTGTTGTCCGCGCCTGCTCATAATACGACGCGATGGGAGATATTTACTCTGGCCTTATGATAAACCAAAATGTTATTTTTGGATATTTGTATTGTCTTACCGCATGCCTGGAATGAAGAAACTGGGGGGCTGTTCATTTTGATTATGTCATATTTTGATTCAAAACGGGTCATACCAGTGCCTGCCTGCATTGACTATTATTGCGACAGGACTTATGTTTGCTATGCCCTTAAGCTACTCTTTGATTGATGGTGCTATTACCGGGGTAATTGTTACTCGTGCTGGAACATCCATTCCGTGCCTGGCATTTTTCGGCTCGGTGACAGGATTTGTTCTTTTTTTCTATATTTAAGTATATTAGTGTCACACGGCTGTCTTTATTGACCTTGCCAACACCGGTTGTGGCATTATTGCCCGGGAAATATCTGAATGATGAGCCCCTTGGCCTGCAAATTACGGCCGGTACGATTATGATATTAATGGGATTGGCGTCATGTGAATTCGGCTATGTTGTCGGGTGGACTAAAAATGATCCTGGGTAAGACAGGGTAGTCGATCAGTAACAATAATATAAAAATATGGGGGCCTCTATTAATTCGTTATCTGAACAATACATAGCGATATCGTGAGTTAATGAAATTTTTCTCAAACAAGAAACAGACGATTCAATACACCTTTATGCGTGTGTTGATACCTTCGCTTGCCGTTACACTTATCATGGTGGCTATATTGATAGCTCTGTATGAGATACATTCAGCACAATATAAGCTTGCTGCATCACAGAATTCATTCCTGAGCCTGCTTGACCAGGTTTTACCCGAGGATATCGGAAATTTTGATTCTGCCAGAGCTAAAAAACTTTTAAAGGCTGCCGCTGTCGATAAAAATATTCTATTTATAGAATTGAGTGATGGTGCTGGCAAGGTGATTGCGACAGTAGGGAAGATTGACAGCGAACAGGCTGCACCTGTATCAAGAATAATAAGAAAATCAGTGAAAAGTGGTGAGGAAAAAACAGCGGGTATAGTTCGCTATCAATTCGCACCGGCAAATTATCAGAAAACAGTCATTATTGAAATAATAAAGGTAGTCTTCCTGCTTGTTATATCGCTCATTGTTATCACCATAGTAATGCTTCGTGTCTATCGGCGATATATACATACCCCTGTTCACCGAATCATGGATGCCCTTATGGACAATGCCAAAGGGGAAAATACGATATTAATAGACTGGAAGAGCAATGATGAATTCGGCACCCTGGCTACTGCTTTTAATGCTATGCAGCGTTCTCTTAATAAAAATCAGCAATTTTTGGTGGAGAGCGCACTGCGCTATCAGGATCTTTATAATAAAACGCCTGCACTGCTATTTTCTATGGACACCGGTGGAGTAATTACTGATGCCAGCGTCTATTTTTTACAGAAGCTAGGCTACAGAAAAGCATCTTTGATCGGGCTTACGCTATCTGAGATGGTTTGTGAGAATTTCCCAGGTAAGGGAAATGAGGTTCCAGACAGGCTTGTTCATGGTGGTCGTTTATCTAATTTTCAAACCTGTATCAGAACGAACACCGGTGAAAAAATGGATGTTTTGATAAATACCATTTCCCTGCGCCCTAATAGTGATGATGAGACCATTGTAACCAGTTTATGTGTGATGACTGACATCAGTAAACAGGTTCATGCACAGGACACTGTTTTCAGGCAGGCAAATTACGACGTGGTGACTGACTTACCAAACCGATTTTTCTTTTCTACCCGCTTTCGCTCATTGCTTGATACTGCCCTCAGGGTGGAAAGCCCGGTCTCTGTGATTTTTATTGATCTTGACCGTTTTAAATGGGTCAATGATACGTTTGGACACAGTGTTGGTGATGCATTGTTGGCAGAAGCGGGCACTCGAATAAGGCATGCAGCAGATATGAAATCACTGGTTTGTCGATTTGGTGGTGATGAATTTATTGTTGCATTACACAAGTCCCGTGAAGAGGTCCTAAGGTCAAAGATAGCGGAAAATATTCTATGCACACTGTCAGATCCATTCCGTATCCTGCAGCATGAGATCCACCTTTCAGCAAGCATTGGAATTGCCTCTTTCCCTTCCGACGGTGAGACCCCTGATGAATTGATCGGTGCAGCTGATACAGCAATGTACCATGCAAAGAATCGTGGTGGTGATGCCTATGAGTATTATGAAGGTGATATGCATGAGCGGATGGAGAAGCAGCTACATCTTGACAGCGTCTTGCGTACAGGAATTCAGGAAGAAAGATTTTCACTCGTTTTCCAGCCAATTGTTAACTTAACAAGCAAGTCCAGCGAACTGTTCGAAGTGTTGTTAAGGTTTTCACATCCTGATTTCCCAAATATCTCACCAGCAGATTTTATCCCGCTGGCTGAGACGACAGGTCTGATCCGGCCGATAGGCCAATTTGTTATACGTAATGCACTGTTGCATCTACATGCTCTGGATAACCAGGGAGACAAGTGTTATAGCCTGACGATAAACTTGTCACCGCGTCAGCTACAGGATGATACTTTTGTAAATTTTTTACGAAATCAGCTGCTGTATTTTAAAATTACCCCACAACGAATTATTCTGGAAATTACAGAAAATAGTTTGATGGAAAACAATATTAGAAACGAAAAAATCCTGGAGCAGATACGTGAGGTAGGCTGTCTGATAGCGATCGATGATTTTGGGACAGGGTTCTCTTCTCTCAGTTACTTACGCCGCTTTTCTGTGGATATCCTGAAAATTGATCAGGCCTTTATCCAGCGTGTTCCCGGTGATGAAGCCGACAGTAACTTGATTCGAGGCATCATAAATATGTCGAGAGAGCTGGGGATAGCTGTCATAGCGGAAGGTGTTGAAAAGAAAACACAGTATGACTTCCTACTTGAGAGTGGCTGTGATATGGCACAGGGTTTTTACTTCAGTAAACCGGTCAAGCCAGAAGATATATACAGCAATCTAATCCACTTTTGAGTCAAAGGCCGCGCAGTTGTTGATTAATTCAGGGGGCCCCCTCTTTGATGGATAAATCAGAGGTTATTTATCACGTGGTTCGCCCATAAACTGGTCATGTATTCTGATAAGCGATTCTGTGCCTGACGTGCACCGAGGTTATCAAGGTCTATCCATGACAGGGGTTGATCCTGTTGGGCACATGAAAAGACGGCTCGTGTGCGTTTACCTGTTGCAGGGTCAATCTGCCATTGCAGACACTGTCCACAAACACCTTTCATCATGCATTGCATTGGGCTACCGACAGTACCTGTGGCACGCACGCCATCCTTGAACAGAGGTTTCAGGTCGTCTATGAGTGAATGTTGCATTGCTTTCAGCAGACCGGTAGATCCCATAATCATTATTTCATCCACGTCAGACAACTTGATCAGGTTTTCTTCGTTGCCAGCGGTAAGATTTCCGTTATCATAATCCTTGATTAGTTCGATGATGTTGCTCTGCTGGACACTGCTGTCTTGTGGGCGGCGGCATTCAATCAGTGAGTCAGTAGTACTGGCCCAGACGATTTGGTCTGCACATTGTTCCAGCTCCTCTTTAAAGTAGATATCATTCTGACATCGAAAGGATGCGAAGAATAGAACACGGTTACCCGCTGCACGTAGCGCCCTCCCCAGATCTATCATTACCGCAGCACCCCATGCTCCCGCAATGACCATCACAGTGCGTTGATGCCCCAGCTCTACCGGTGAGCCTGTCGGCCCCATCAGCACCAGAGGATCACCGGGTTTTAATTGTTCAGCAATGCGTGCATTGGCCCCAAAACGTAGTAATAGCAACCGTACACAATCTCCATCCACACCGGCACCGCTAACGGTTTGCAGGGGGATCTGCAAACGTGTGCCAGCCACTACACGACTGTACTTTTCAAAAGTTTGTAAGCGGAAAAACTGGCCAGGCTGGAAGTTCTTTGCAGCCATTGGTGCCCTGACCCAGATTTCCACCACAGCAGGATGCGTTGTATCAATACGATCGACAGTTGCAGATAGCTTCTGCTGGAATTCCGACGTAAAATTGTCCACGTCTTTCCATAATGGATCCTCCGGTTGCTGATCGAGTAGTTTGATGATTTCTGGATAGGTGCGCTGGCTTGAAGCAATAGCCTTCACCACGCTGCCGTGGAAGACCGGGTGTGTATCGCCGATAAAACTGATGCGCTTGTCCTGATACGTATAGGAGGTGAAAGGGCCGAATTCGTCAGCTTTGCAGTGTTCGGCTACCGCAACGGGCTGCACGCCTGAAGGATGACAGACATGTGGCAGGAAATGGTCACCATCCATTTTGAAGCTGCCGGTATATTCATTTTCATAAGTAGTATTGGGTGATGCACCGGCCGCCACCATGATGGCGCGCGCTGGAAGAATTCGTTCTTCGCTGGCCAGCCAGCGGCCATCGAATTGTTGCTTAACTCTGCATCGTAGGCCTGCCACATGGCCATACTCATCAAGCATGGCTTCGACGGGTTCCACGCCTTCGGCATAATAAATACCTTCCCGCAGAGCCTTGATGATTTCATCGTGGTTGCGTAAATACGCCGGTGATTCATTTAGGCCGCGGCGATAGGTCAGGGTAACACCGCCCCATTGTCGTAACAGCGGGAGAAAGTCTGGTTTTTCTTTGCAGTTGGCCGCCCGTTTTCTTTCTCTGGCGACGGCTTTGCCATGTTCGAGAAAAGTTTTGAGTACGCCCTGATTTTCTTCATCCAGGCCGGAAAATATTTTTTCCTTACCCATTTTTTCTTCAAGTATTGTATAACGCTTGAGGGTCTTTTCGACCTGACGAATGTAATAGCTCTGCAGTTCGGTAGCGGTGTCGATGGCTGTCAGTCCACCGCCGATCACCACCGCAGGCAGGCGTACCTGAAGGTTGGCCAGACTATCGAATTTTGCCGCCCCGGTCAGCTGCAGCGCCATCAGGAAATCATTGGCTTGTCGCATGCCGCGGGCAAGGCTGTTGATCATGGGTATGACTCTGGGCAGCCCGGCTCCATTGGCAATGCTGATATGTTCGAATCCCTCATTCCAGGCATCTTCGATGGTCAGTGTGCCGCCAAAGCGGACACCGCCGGAGAGACCGATATTTTCCCGTCTTGCCAGACTGATATAAATCAACTTAAGAAAATTTTTATCCCAGCGTACAGTTATTCCATATTCGGCGACCCCACCGAAACCTGACAATATGCGATCATCCAGAGATTCTACGATGCTGGAATAATGGCGTATCGGTGATGTCAGGAGATGTTCATCCAGTGGCTCAAGCTTCAAACCGTCAACACCGGTAACATTGCAGCCTGCCATGCTGAGGTGGTGGGCCATGGTAAAACCTGCCGGCCCCAGACCGATGACCAGTACACGTCGTTTGTTATTATCTTCAGGCAGATACTGTTCCTGTCGCAATGGGTTCCAGCGAACCAGTAACAAATAAATCTCTACCCCCCATGTCAGTTGCAGCACGTCAGTCAGGATGCCGGTTTCAATTTCCGGGATGTTGACAGGATCCTGTTTCTGATAGATACAGGCCTTCATACAGTCATTACAAATGCGATGGCCCGTGGCGGGTAGCATAGGATTATCACGTGTCACCATAGCGAGTGCGGCGATATCATGGCCATCACGTTTAAGAAGGTGCATCTCGGAGATCTTTTGCCCCAGGGGACAACCTGTCAGTGTTTCACCCAGGGGGTTAACGCGAAAATCTGAGTCGGGATCTTTCTTGTTTTCCGGAAAGCCCCACGAGCAGAAATCACCGTCATGATCGTGACAATAGATACAATAATTTACCTCACCCATGATTTGGCGCAGATTCATTCTGTGGTCGGTGAGGCTGAAGCCATCACGTCTCACCTGAGCTTCCGGGTTGGCCTGGCACCTCCCTACAGGGTCGTTCTTGATAGTCTCCAGCGGGACTAACTGGGCATAATTGATAAGTGCCGGTAATTTGAAACTGGCCCAGTTTTTAAGAATATCGACAGCTGCATTATTTTTTCGAATATGGATAATCCATTGAGTAAGCAGCTTGATCTCTTCCTTAAATCTTTCAGTGTCCTCAAGTAAACCAACGGCATACTGAGAGACGGAAAGCTCCTTGTCATGGCGGTTGTCTATTTGTTGACACAGCCATTTGTCGAGTTCTGCATAGGGAATATCCATTTCACCACGATATCGGCGTGAACGACGCTGGATAAATTGTTTTTTAAATACATGAATTGATTTTTCGTTGTTAATACGTTTGAGTGATGCCCTGGTTTCATTTTCGATATCGAATTTCATTGCAATGAATGCTTCGATATATGGCGCCAGTGCAAGTAGAAATTCGCTCAGCTCAATGGCGGTAAAATTTGTTTTTTGCTGACGGTAGGTGAGTAATTCACTGTGTAGCGATGGATTCTTATCGGCTAGAACAGAGAGAAATACCTGATCAAATTGCTGCAGGCCTGAAACAGTGTTCAGGGAATCAAAGGAAAGATTAGCAATTATTTCCGAGCTGGATGAATTCATCAAGGGCCTCTGTGCGTCGTTTTTGCAAGGAAAATAGTGACGAATCAATCTCTAAACTGACTGATTCTAGTCAAAGGGATTGTCGCCCTTTGCTCACCAATGACGGGTTTCTATCGGAAATTGAGGTGCCCATCACTGGATCATAAAGTTAATTTGTGTGGATTATAACTGATGTTTTGTTCAAAAAGGCCGTGTTATCTGTGGCATTGAGGTAATGCAGTAGGAAGCTAAAAGCCTAAAGTTGAAAGAAACGGCAGGTATTTTCAGCAAACGGTGAAGTAAACCTCTTTTCACTTTCCACTCTCAACTTTTTACTTCCATATCACGCCAGTGACTTACTGGTTATTTCAAACACATCACGGGAAAGCCCCTGGTGTGCAAGAATACTTTTCAGTGCCTGTTTCATCAGCAACTGTCGCTCACTATCCATGCGCCTCCATCGAGTAAGAGGCGTCAGTAATCGGGCGGCAATTTGTGGGTTCAGTGCATCAAGTTCTATCACATGATCGGTTAGAAATGCATATCCACGACCATTGACGGCATGAAACTGAGCGGGGTTTGCGCTGCAGAAGCTACCTATCAGAGCACGCACTTTGTTCGGGTTTCTGATATCGAAGGCATCGTGTTTGGTCAGTTGCCGAACCTTGTCAAGAGTCCCCGGTAGTCGGGACAGGGCCTGTACGGATAACCATTTATTCACGACCAGAACATTAGCCGACCATTTTTCGTAGAATGCATCCAGTGCCTGTTTGCAGGCACCACAGTCGCGGTTGGACAGGGCAATCAGTGCATTCAGACTGTCGGTCATGTTGTCGGCCTGCTGATAGTGGTTCAAACAAAGCTCTACATATTTACTGTCGGGCAATTCCATCAGGAATGACAGCGACAGATTGTACAATCGACGTCTGGCAACATCCACAGCATTAAAGTTGTATGCCCTCTTGATTTTCTTTTCATCCACAATAGCGCTGAACTGGGGTTCCAGTTTTTGCGCAAGTAGCGCGGTGAAACGGCGGCTCGCTCGGTGAATACCTTCTACATCCACAGTTTCCATGTTATTGGCAAGATAACACTCATTCGGCAGGGTAAAGATTTCGGCGACCAAAGCCCGATTCAACAGCGGATTACCGAGAACCTCAGAAAATGCAGCAAAGATAGCGTCGGGCACCTGATAGTTTTTATCCGCGATCAGCGCCTGCATCTGTCCCATGGCCAGTTGCTGGCTGGCTTCCCACAGATTAAACGGGTCGCTGTCGTGGTGCAGCAGAAAGCAAAGTTCTTCCGGTGGGCGTTTGCTGGTGATGCGAACCGGTGCGGAGAAGTTTCGCAGCAAGGAAAGTCGTGGACACCCGTTGCCTGTTTTGAATATGAAGGTTTCCCTGTCATGGCGTATATCCAGTGTTCGGGTACCTGCTTCAGGGGCCTTATCTTCGCTGGTTAGTTGCACGGCGATGTCATGGCCATTTTCATCGAGTAGACCGATTGAGAAGGGGATATGCAGAGGCAGTTTGTTCGATTGACCTGGGGTGTCGGGTGTGTGTTGGCTGACCTCAAGTTTCAGCTCAGCTTTCTCTTCATCAAATTGTGTGTTGATCTCAAGTTCCGGCGTACCGGCCTGGCTGTACCAGAGCCGGAATTGCCCAAGATTCTGCTGACTTGCGTCTTCCATCGCCCTGATAAAATCATCTGTAGTGACCGCCTGGCCATCGTGGCGCTGGAAGTAAAGCTCCATCCCCTGGCGGAAGGCATCTGCACCGATAAGAGTGTGTATCATACGGATGATCTCAGCACCTTTTCTGTAGACGGTTGAAGTATAGAAGTTATTGATTTCTATGTAATTATCTGGCCTTACAGGGTGTGCTGTTGGGCCGTTGTCCTCGGGGAACTGATGGCCACGGAGTAGGCGTACTTCTTCAATACGTTTTACCGGACGGGAGTTAAGGTCTGCACTAAACTCCTGATCACGAAAAACCGTTAGACCTTCTTTTAAACTCAGCTGAAACCAGTCACGGCAAGTAACTCGGTTACCGGTCCAGTTATGAAAATACTCATGGCCGACGATGGATTGAATACAGTCATAATCAGCATCAGTTGCTGTGTCGTGTCGGGCCAGTACACAGGCCGTGTTAAAAATATTCAGCCCCTTGTTTTCCATCGCACCCATGTTGAAATCATCGACAGCGACGATCATGAAACAATCGAGGTCATATTCAAGACCAAATACCTCTTCATCCCAGCGCATGGCCTGTTTTAATGAGCGCATGGCATGATCAGTTTTATTGCTGTTATGGGGTTCAGTAAAAATTTTCAGTGTGACATCACGGCCTGAAGCCGTGCAGTAGCTGTCTTCGAGAACAGACAGCGAGCCAGCAACCAGCGCAAACAAATAACATGGCTTAGGGTGGGGGTCTTCCCAGTACACCCAGTGACGATTGTTATCACTGTCACCACTGCCCATAAGGTTGCCATTTGAGAGTAATACGGGGTAGTCAGTTTTATCAGCGATTACACGGGTGCTGAAGCGCGCCATGATATCCGGTCGATCAAGAAAATAGGTGATACGTCGGAAACCTTCAGCTTCACATTGTGTGCAGTACAGGCTGCCAGATTTATACAGCCCTTCGAGTTTGGTGTTTGACTCGGGTTTGATGGTACAGACAATTTCGAGGGTGAATTGACTCGGTAATGAAGTCAAGGTCAGCTCATCATCTGTCAGTAATAGAGTAGAAATGTTCCGAGGTGTACCGTTAACAACGACAGAAATAAGTTCAAGTTCCTGCCCGTCGAGTAGCAGAGCCGCAGACTCTGAAACCCCATCACGACGACGAACCTGCATGCAAGAAGATACTGTCGTCAGATCTTTTTGTAGATCGAATTCAAGGTCAATTGAGTCGATAAAGTAATCGGGTTGTCGATAGTCTTTCAGGTATATAGCTGAAGGGGTGGCATCACGCATTAGATATTCCTGTTAATGACTGAAAAGATTTTTTACCATAGAGGACACAGAGATTTTTTCTGTGACCTCTGTGGTAGAGGTTGTTATCTTTCAGACTTTGGTACTCGTGCGGCCTTTTTACGTTCATGTTCCAGCAGTAGTTTTTTCCGGATACGTATGCTTTCCGGTGTTACCTCAACCAGCTCATCATCATTGATGAATTCCAGTGCCTGTTCCAGTGTCAGTTTAATGGGTGGAACGAGATCAATTGCTTCATCGGTGCCTGAAGCACGGACGTTGGTCAGTTGCTTGCCTTTCAGTGGATTGACAACGAGGTCGTTTGAGCGTGAATGTATACCAATTATTCTGCCTTCATAGACTTCTGTCCCGGGACCGATGAAAAGGCGGCCGCGTTCCTGCAGGTTGAACAGTGAAAATCCAAGACTTTTACCGGTACCGTTAGCAATAAGTACGCCATTCATACGCTGACCAATTTCGCCAGATTTAATCTTGCCATAATGATCAAACACGTGGTGCATCAACCCGGTGCCCTGGGTGGATGTCAGAAATTCAGTCCGAAAGCCGATCAGTCCGCGGGCGGGAATAATATAATCCAGTCTGACGCGACCACGCCCATCGGGCTGCATGCCTGACAGTTCCCCTTTACGTTCGCCGAGTTTCTCCATGACGGTGCCCTGGTGCTCAGCTTCTACATCGACCGTCAGCATTTCATAGGGTTCATGTTGCTCCCCATCAACTTCATGGATGATGACGACAGGCCGAGAGACTCCGAGCTCAAAACCTTCGCGTCGCATATTTTCAATAAGAATAGAAAGATGTAATTCGCCACGACCAGAGACGCAGAATTTATCCGGATCCGGGGTGTCTTCAACGCGTAGGGCAACATTATGCAGTAATTCTTTCTGCAGGCGGTCACGTATCCGGCGGGAGGTAACGTATTTACCTTCCCTGCCGGCAAAAGGTGAGTTGTTGACCTGGAAAAACATGCTGACTGTGGGCTCATCCACGGACAAAGGTGTGAGGGCCTCGACAGTCTCCGGGTCACACAGGGTGTCCGAAATATATAATTCGTCCATACCGCTAAAGGCAATAATATCCCCTGCCTCAGCCTCTTTTATTTCTGTGCGCTGTAGTCCATGTAGCCCCAATATCTGTAGCACACGACCATTTCGTTGCTTACCTTCTGTGTCCACGACCTTGACCGGGGTATTGGGTTTCAGCTTGCCACGTGAAATACGTCCTATACCGATAATGCCCTTGTAGGAATCATAATCCAGGGCGGAAACTTGAAGCTGCAAAGGGCCATTGATGTCAACATCTGGCGCACTGACATGATCAATGATCATTTGAAACAAGACGTCCATATTATCAGTCTTAGCATCCGGGTCGAGAGTGGCATAACCATTGATGGCTGAGGCATAAACGACCGGGAAATCAAGTTGTTCATCGGTCCCCCCCAGACGGTCAAACAGGTCAAAGGTTTGATCCAAAACCCAGTCGGGACGCGAGCCTTCACGGTCGATCTTGTTGATAACAACAATAGGTTTGAAACCCATATTAAAGGCCTTCTGGGTGACAAAACGGGTCTGTGGCATCGGTCCTTCCACCGCATCTACCAGTAGCAGCACTGAATCGACCATCGATAACACGCGCTCAACTTCACCGCCAAAATCGGCATGGCCTGGCGTGTCTACAATATTAATCGTATGCTTACCCCAATCAACAGAGGTGTTTTTGGCCAGGATGGTAATCCCACGCTCGCGTTCAAGATCATTGGAGTCCATAGCGCGTTCGGGGGCCTGTTCACGTTCGCCAAATGAACCTGATTGCTCAAGCAACGCATCAACAAGAGTTGTTTTGCCATGGTCGACATGGGCGATGATAGCAATATTTCTAAGTTTGCGAGACACGTTCTTAGTCCGGTAGGCAGATAAAGGGCGCGGATTATACAGGAGAAAGAAGCTAAAGTATTTAAAGTGCCTCTGATCCCTGGGTGGACGCGTGTCTTCCGGGGGTTAGAACATCCGGGCTTGTGCTGAATAAAGGTCACCAAAAATATATAACCCATTGATACCGTCGTTACATTATAGAACGTAGGGGATAATGGTGTACGAACAAGAAGCCGACTCCATCAAAAGTCGTGCAGCAATGATTTGTTATGGATTTAATCATTTTGTGGGTCCGAAAGAATTCGAATCGAGAATATTTCCCTCGATCTTATTTTTGAGGTTGATCCTAAGGATTTATACTTTTTTGAGTAGCCCCTAAAGTAAGAAAAGAAAAATAGCAGCGGCCACAAGAATTAGAAACAGGAAAACAAATAGCGAGACAATGATCAGATCGTTTTTTTTACGCACCTGATCCATTTCCATCAGTTCCTGGCGCATAACTTCACTGAAATCGTTTTTTCCATGGGTGCGTTTTTTGATTTTGCCCAGAGGATCGATTTTTTCTGTATTGCTAATTTTTTCAATGTGAACAGGAAGTTGTGTTGTTTCTTCCGGACCATTCAGGTTCAGCTTGTCGATATGACAGGCGGCACCTGCACTGGAAATTGTTCTGAGGTATTGATAGGCCTTGTTTTTGGGGAGTCGGTTCTTGATGATAGTTGGTTGACCATCAAGCATATTTAATATTTTTTCTTCGGTGACACCAAACAGTCTCTTCAATTTCCTGATTACTTGTGTCTTGCTGGCGTCTGCAAGAAAATAGCCGTCCATAATTACCCGGTATACCTGATTATCCATATCTTGTGTCATTATTTTTTTTGCAGAGGTTTTCAATAAGTGCCCAAGGATAATTTGCAGGATGTTCTTTATTATTCTCTAATAATAACATCTGTAAGGAAAATAAAAACATGTAAGATGCTCGTATTTAGAATAACAGGCTCTCTAAGTGAATACCTTCAGCAAACAGCTTGACTACAACATTATTCAGATTGATACCGGATATTTGCGAACCGGCCTGGCTGCCTGTTATCTGATTATCGATAACAGCCGTGTTGCGGTTATTGATAGCGGTGTGGAACGGACGTGTGGTCGTGTGGAAGCCGTACTGGCTGGGCAGGGCTTAACATTCAATAATGTAGATTTCATTGTTCCTACCCATGTGCACCTTGATCATGCGGGCGGAGCGGGAAAGTTAATGCAGCTTTGTCAAAATGCGAGACTGGTAATTCATCCCCTTGGTAGCCGGCATATGATTGATCCTGCACGCCTGATAGCTGGCGCAGAAGCTGTCTACGGCAAGCAGGGTTTGCACGATAGCGTAGGGGAAATAATCCCTGTTGATGAAAACCGAGTTATTGAAGCCGATGACTTGTATCGCTTCAGGCTGGGTGAAAGAGAATTACTGGTTCTCGATACTCCCGGTCATGCCAGACACCATTTATGTCTATGGGATGAGCAGAGCAGAGGTTTTTTTACGGGAGACACCTTTGGTATAGCCTATCCTGAGCTTGATTGTGACGGATATTCCTTTATTTTCCCACCGACTACCCCGGTGCAGTTTGATCCGCCCGCCTGGCATGCCTCGATTGACCGCCTCATGGCGTGGCATCCAGAACGGATGTATTTAGCACATTTCGGGTTACTCGAAGCGCCTGTGATCTATGTGAATACGTTACAACGCATGATCGATGACCTGGCCGCATTGGCACTTGAGTGTAATGTCCCTGATAAAGTGCTGCCAGCGGCTGTGAAGCGATATATTTATCAGGAACTGAAAAAACACGGTTGTCAGCTAGACAAGGAGCGGCTTACTCAGGTGCTGGATCTGGATCTGGATATCATCATACAGGGGCTGGAAGTCTGGTTGGAGCGCAGCCAGGTTTCTCGTCCTTAATGGGTGGGCGACTTTTAATACAGGCAATTTTTACCCCCTATTCTTCGATCCTGTCTGAATAACATTTTAAGGACAAAGGCAAAATCGGAGACAATTTTGCAGGTCCGAATGATTCTGGATCGACATGCCAATCCGAAGGCAAACACAAAAGAATATGAAAAACTCGTCAATATGTTGGCACGACAGTAAAGAAAAAGAAGTCACCCCGGACAATCTGGATTGTATTTTTTATGTATTCCGCTAGAATCACGCGGCTCTGTAACAGTTTTTGCTGAGCGGAGTTTGTTCGGTAGAAATGTTCGTGATACTAAGCGAGAGTGGCGGAATTGGTAGACGCGCTGGATTTAGGTTCCAGTGGGGTAACCCGTGGGAGTTCGAGTCTCCCCTTTCGCACCAGATAAGTGAATCTTAGGCGCATTCATGGATTGATTGAAGCGTTCTTAAGTAACCAGTGAGAATACTAACATGCAGGTAAGCGTAGAGCAGTCGGGTAATATTGAAAGAAAAATGACTATTTCAGTTCCCGCTGAACGTGTGGATAGCGAAATAAACAAGCAGTTGCAGCGATTATCAAAACAGGTAAAAGTGCCAGGTTTTCGTCCGGGAAAGGTTCCGATGAAAATAATGCGGTCACGTTATCTCGGACAGGTTACACAGGATGTCATAGGCGATCTGATCCAGTCTTCTTATCAGGAGGCGCTGGGGCAGGAGGCGATGCGGCCTGCTGGCCCACCTAGCATAGAGACTTCGTCAGGGGGTGAAGGCAAGGATCTTGAATACACGGCTACCTTTGAGGTCTTTCCCGATCTAAAAACGCTGGCCCTGACCGATCTTAAAATAGAGCGAGCTGTTTGTGAAATATCCGACCAGGACATTGAGACAACACTGGAATCTCTGCGTCGTCAGCGCATAAACTGGAAGAAAATGGAGGGTGAAGCAAAAGAGGGCTGCCGTGTAATACTGGATTTCACCGGCAGCGTGGACGGCACCTCGTTCCCGGGCAGTGAAGGTAAGGCGATGCCCGTTGTGATTGGCTCAGACTCCCTTGTCGCCGGGTTTGAAGCTCAGCTGATCGGCATAAAGGAAGGTGAGGAAAGGTCATTAACAGTGACTTTCCCGGATGATTACCATGCGAAAGAACTGGCGGGGAAAGAGGCCGTATTTGAAGTAAAGGTAACTGAGGTTGCTGAAGAAGAGTTGCCTGAAATTAATGATGAACTGGCCGAGGCCTTCGGTGTAAAGGAAGGCGGTATGGAAAAATTTCGAGAGGAAATCAAAGAAAACCTCTTGCGTGAAGCGGAAGATCGTCTAGTGATCATTACGCGGGACACTGTTTTCCAGGCAGTATTGGAAAACAATGAAATTGATCTACCACAAGTCCTGGTTGGTCAGGAAAGGGACCTGCTTATTGAAACAGCCGAGAAAGAGCAGCCCGACATAAAAAAAGATGAAAACATGCAGGCCATGTATGGCAAACTGGCAGAGCGTCGTGTGGCACTGGGGCTTATTCTTGCCGAGATTACCGAAAATGAGAAAATGCGACCTGATGCAAAAGCAGTCGAGACCCGATTACATAAGCTTGCAGAAAATTATGAGGATCCGGCGTCATTCGTGGAATGGTACAAGTCAGACAGCCAGCGTCTGTCAGAAATCGAGGCCCAGGTTCTGGAAAACATGGTAGTCGACAAATTGCTGGAAGATGCTGAAATCATAGACAGGATAGTCAGCTTTCAGGAGCTGGTGAACCCTGCCACAATCGAGCCTGGCAAACAGGAGTAGGTAAGTATGACAGAAATCAGGAATGACAGGATAGATCCACAGGCACTGGGGCTGGTACCCATGGTCATTGAGACCACAGGTAGGGGTGAGCGTGCGTTCGATATTTATTCTCGATTGCTGAAGGAACGTGTGGTCTTTTTGGTGGGCCCGGTAGAGGACCATATGGCAAATCTTATTGTTGCGCAGATGCTCTATCTTGAGTCCGAGAATCCAGACAAGGATATACACCTTTACATTAATTCTCCCGGTGGCGCCGTCACGGCGGGTATGGCTATTTACGATACTATGCAGTTCATTAAACCTGACGTCAGCACCGTGTGTTTGGGACAGGCCGCTAGCATGGGCGCACTCATCCTGACAGGAGGCGCTGCCGGGAAACGCTATTGTCTGCCACATTCCCGCGTGCTGATACATCAGCCACTGGGTGGGTATCAGGGACAGGCGAGTGATATTGAAATACATGCTCGTGAAATTCTCCGCGTACGGGAGCGCCTGAATGAAATTTTACAGAAGCACAGTGGCCAGGAACTTGCTGCCATCGAGGCCGATACAGAGAGAGATCGCTTCATGGAAGCGGAAGAGGCCAAGCAATACGGCCTTATCGACAAGGTAATTTCAGACAGAAGCGAACCCGAATAAACCACTAAAACCAGCGGTCTATAGGGCTTGCTAATAGTGTCAGGTTCCTGATAAGTTTCCATACTTGAATAAGAAAGAGCATATTTACAGGTACTATAGATGTCAGACGACGAAAAAGATGATAACGACGAAAAGTTGCTTTATTGTTCTTTTTGCGGGAAATCCCAGCATGAAGTTCGCAAGCTGATTGCGGGCCCGTCAGTCTACGTCTGTGATGAATGCGTCGAACTTTGCAATGAGATCATTCGCGAAGAAATTGATGTCGACCTGAAAGAGGAGGCCGAAGGGGAGGGTTTCCTCAAGCCACACGAGATCAAAGAGCGCCTGGACAGCTACGTTATCGGGCAGCAGGATGCCAAGAAAATCCTCTCCGTTGCCGTTTACAATCATTATAAACGTATCCAGCATGAAGATGATGCTGACGAGATCGATATTGCAAAGAGTAATATACTCTTTGTTGGTCCCACAGGTTCAGGTAAAACGTTGTTGGCTGAAACGCTGGCAAAATTACTGCATGTCCCTTTTACCATCGCCGATGCTACTACGCTGACTGAGGCGGGTTATGTCGGTGAAGATGTAGAGAATATTATTCAGAAACTGTTGCAGAAATGTGATTATGAAATAAACGATGCACAGCGAGGCATCGTTTATATCGATGAAATTGACAAGATTTCACGCAAATCGGATAACCCATCTATTACCCGTGATGTTTCAGGTGAGGGCGTACAACAGGCTCTGTTAAAGCTGATAGAAGGCACGATTGCCTCTGTGCCACCTCAGGGCGGTAGAAAACATCCGCAACAGGAATTCCTGCAGGTCGATACACGGAATATTCTATTTATCGTGGGGGGTGCTTTTGCTGGCCTGGAAAAAATCATCCGGGATCGTTCAGAAAAATGCGGTATTGGTTTTGGTGCGACGATTAAAGGCAAGGATGAAGAAAGTAAAATAGGTGAGATTCTCAAGGACGTAGAGCCGGAAGATCTTGTTCACTACGGTTTAATTCCTGAATTTGTCGGGCGACTGCCCATTGTTGCAACATTGGAAGAACTGGATGAAGAAGCACTGATTCGTATACTTAAAGAACCCAAAAATGCACTGGTGAAACAGTATAAGAAGCTTTTCAGTCTTGAAGGTGTGGATCTGACAATTCGTGAGGAGGCCCTGCGTGCCGTGGCTAAAAAGGCAATGGAACGTAAAACGGGTGCTCGTGGCCTGCGATCTATCCTCGAACATGCTTTACTCGAGACCATGTACGAGCTGCCTGCCATGACAGGCGTAAGAGAAGTCGTTGTCGACGTCAATGCAATCATTGACGGTGCCCAGCCTTTATACATCTACGAAGACGAACAGGCTATTTCAGCTGGTGCAGCCACACATTAGCCATGCATTCCGTATTCCCTATTAAACCTCAGTGTTTACAGGCTTGAAATAAGCACTGTAGGCACCATCTCCAGTACTGTTCCTGGCAAGGGATAGACCGAAAGTCAGAACATCGATGCGTATAACATAAATCAGGCCGATATCTAATGAGCGAAAATGTAAGCAAGCAGCACCTTAGCCCACAGAATAAAACCGTTGCAGTATTGCCCTTGCGTGATGTTGTGGTCTTTCCCAATATGGTTATCCCTCTGTTCGTGGGCCGTGAAAAATCGATCGTTGCACTGGATCGTGCAATGGACAGCGGTAAAGAGATACTGCTACTGGCACAAAAGGACGCGGTGGATGATGACCCGGTAAAAGATGATTTGTATACCGTAGGCACTATGGCCAGTATTCTGCAGTTATTGAAGCTTCCGGATGGCACGGTAAAAGTTTTGGTTGAGGGGGGTGACCGTACGCGTGTAATCGAGTTTACGGAGACCGCTGAATGCTTTATGGCCGTCCCGGAAAGGATAGAAATAGTAGACCTCAGCGGGGAAGATGCTGATGCACTGATGCGTACTGTCATGGGGAGTTTTGAACAGTACGTAAAATTAAACAACAAAATACCTCCTGAAGTACTGAATTCATTGTCTGGTGTGGAAGAGCCGGGAAGGTTGGCTGATACGATTGCAGCGCATCTAAGCCAGAAGCTTGAAGAAAAACAGAAGATACTCGAGATCAGCTCTGAGCGTGAGCGCCTGGAGCATATACTTGGTGTGATGGAAGCCGAGATAGACCTGTTGCAGGTGGAAAAACGTATTCGCGGCCGGGTCAAGAAGCAAATGGAAAAAAGTCAGCGTGAGTACTACCTGAATGAGCAAATGAAAGCCATTCAGAAAGAACTGGGTGATATGGACGAAACGCCTAACGAGCTTGATGAGCTGGCCAAAAAGATTGCTGAAGCAGGGATGACCAAAGAGGCCAAAGAGAAGGCTGAGAACGAACTAAAAAAACTTAAAATGATGTCGCCTATGTCAGCCGAAGCGACTGTGGTAAGAAACTACATAGACTGGTTGGTAAATGTACCCTGGAAGAAGCGCTCCAAGATGCGTAGAGATCTGGGTAAGGCGCAGGAAGTCCTTGATGCAGATCACTATGGTCTGGAAAAAGTCAAAGAACGCATACTGGAATATCTGGCGGTTCAGCAACGTATCAAGCAGATTAAAGGCCCGATACTTTGCCTCGTTGGTCCGCCAGGTGTGGGCAAGACATCGCTCGGAAAATCTATTGCCAGGGCAACCGGCAGGAAGTTTATTCGCATGTCACTGGGGGGTGTGCGTGACGAAGCTGAGATACGTGGACACAGACGAACCTATATTGGTTCTATGCCGGGTAAAATAGTACAGAACCTGAGTAAGGTAAAGACAAAAAACCCGTTGCTAATGCTTGATGAAGTAGACAAGATGTCGATGGATTTTCGTGGTGACCCTTCATCGGCCTTACTGGAAGTACTGGATCCGGAGCAGAATAGCACCTTTACCGACCATTACCTGGAAGTAGAATATGACCTGTCGGAAACCATGTTTATAGCGACAGCCAACTCGCTCAACATACCGAGTCCATTACTTGACCGGATGGAAGTGATTCGGTTGTCAGGTTATACGGAAGAAGAAAAGGTTCACATAGCCGAGAGATACCTGGTTAAAAAGCAGAAAGAGAACAACGGCCTTAAAGACGATGAACTCTCACTTTCCCGCACGGCCTTGCGAGACATGGTACGTTACTATACGCGGGAAGCCGGCGTCCGTGGGCTAGAACGCGAAATCGCCAAGGTTTCACGCAAAGTGGCGAAAAACCTTTTGATGAATAAACGCCACAAAAAGGCCATAGTTGGCGCAAAGCAACTAGAGAAATATCTTGGTGTGCGTCGTTTCCGTTATGGTGAGGCGGAAAAGCATAATCAGGTAGGACAGGTGACCGGCCTGGCGTGGACGGAAGTTGGTGGCGAGTTGCTGACGATCGAGGCCGTAGTCCTTAAAGGCAGCGGCAAGCAGCAGTTTACGGGTAAACTGGGTGAAGTCATGCAGGAGTCTATCCAGGCGGCCATGAGTGTCGTTCGTAGCAGGGCTGAGTCATTGGGTATCGCGGCAGATTTTTATCAGAAAAATGATATACATGTGCATGTTCCGGAAGGAGCGACACCGAAAGATGGTCCTTCTGCCGGCGTTGGTATGTGCACGGCTATTGTCTCCGGATTAACGGGCATCTCGGTACGGGCTGATGTGGCGATGACCGGTGAAATTACCCTGAGGGGTGAGGTGCTACCGATTGGTGGACTGAAAGAGAAATTACTGGCTGCTCACAGAGGGGGGATAAAAATCGTTCTGATTCCAGATGAAAATACGAAGGATCTGGTAGATATGCCTGATGTGATCAAGAAAGGACTTGATATTCGTCCCGTTAAATGGATTGATCAGGTGTTGGAGCTGGCGCTGGAAAAAGCACCTGTCCCGTTGAAAAAAGAGGTCTCTAAGAAAGCAGAAAAAAGTAAAAAAACGGCTTCACAGGGCAGCAAGGAAGTAGACAATGAAGGGGTGACTACGCATTAATCTATGTAACAGATAATTCTCTATTAAAGGGGGTTTCCGGCACATTTCGTCATATTCCGGCAATTATTTCTATCTGACGCATAAAAACTGCCCCTTTCAGAGGGATTCCCCTTGAATACTAGTGCCCGGCATGGTTAAAATCCTGTGCCGTAGTAAAGATGCGCACAATAAGGGTACATAAAACTACCGCCCGGGATAAAGACATAAATCCACCAAACTTTGAATTGAACCAGAGGAAATTATAGTGAATAAATCGGAAATGATAGACATGGTTGCTGAAGCAGCCGATATTTCAAAGGCAGCAGCCGGCCGTGCCGTAGACGCAATATTCGAAGGCATTTCAAATAGCTTGAAAAAAGGGGATACAGTAACCCTGGTAGGTTTTGGTACGTTCTCTGTGAGCGCACGTGCTGCACGTACGGGACGTAACCCACGTACAGGTGAAACTATCCAGATTAAAGCCTCCAAAATGCCTAAATTCAAGGCTGGCAAAGCACTAAAAGATGCAGTAAACTAGCGCGCCCTCGGGTGCTTAGCTCAGCTGGGAGAGCATCGCCCTTACAAGGCGAGGGTCGGGGGTTCGATCCCCTCAGCACCCACCAATTGTATTTGTAACGCATAGCGATACTATCCGGAGCGATACTATACGGAGCGGTAGTTCAGTTGGTTAGAATACCGGCCTGTCACGCCGGTGGTCGCGGGTTCGAGTCCCGTCCGCTCCGCCATTAATAAAAACAGGGTAAATCCGGCAGGATTTGCCCTTTTTAATTTGGGGAAGCTCTGATAAATTCTGAGCGAGATAGATTGCGATCTAATATATTCAGGTTTGAGGCGTAAATCGTACGTAATAACAAGCGACTGTGAAAGCTTGCAACGAAAAACTGGATATTTTAGGCGTAAGATACGCGTTCATGAGTTGATCAGCTTCCTTAATCTAAACACGGCACTTAAATTAATCAGACATGCTTACTACCATTCGTGAAAGAGCTCAGGGCTGGATTGCCTGGGTAATTGTAATCCTTATTTCCGTGCCATTTGCTTTATGGGGCATCAATGAATATTTCGACGCAGAGAAAAAAGTCGTTGTTGCCGAAATAAATGGCAACGAATTGATCTCACAGGACTTCCAGCAGCAGCTACAGAGACAACGAAATGCGATAAGGCAGCAGTTTGGCGGTAAGATTGACAATAAAATTTTTGAATCCCTTGCATTCAAGCAACGGGTTTTGAAAAAAATGCTTATCCAGCGCCTGGTAGCCGCTGACATACAGAAGCAAAATTACCAAATAGGTGATCAGCAACTTGCCAGCTTTTTAAGGTCTAATCCTTCATTTCAGACAAATGGCTCATTTTCACCTGAGTTGTATGCTCAGGCAGTACGCAACAATGGCCTTAGCCCCTCTGCATTTGAAAGTCAGATACGGATGGGAAATATTGTAGAGCAGTTAAGGCAAGGGTTTACGCGTTCAGTGATCAGTAATGATGCCGAGTTGGATGACCTGTTGCGACTGCAGCAGGAAAAACGCAACTTCAGATCAGTGTCGCTTACAGGTAAAAGTCTCATTGATAAAATTGATATCAGTGAAGCCGATATAAAGCAGTATTACGATTCAAATAAAAAACGGTACATGACACCGGAAGAAGTACGAGTAGAGTACATCACTTTGTCACTGGCGGATATAGCAAAGCAGATACAACCTGATGAAGAGGCCTTACGTACCTATTATCAGGAGAGTAAAGACCGTTTCGTACGACCCGAGCTACGAAAAGTTCAGCATATATTACTTGCAATCTCGAGCGATGCCAGTGATGAGGAGATTAAACGTATAGAGAAATTGGCATCTGATCTTGCGAGTCAGCTACAGGAGGGTAAGGATTTTGCTGAACTGGCAAAGAAGTTTTCTGCTGATAAAGTAAGTTCTGAACAGGGCGGCGACCTGGGTTATATTGAAAAAGCTGTGATGGATGCAGCCTTTGATAAAAAGGCTTTTAGTATGCAGAAAGGTGAGATATCCGGGCCAGTGAGAAGCCGTTTCGGTATTCATATCATTAAATTAAATGATATCAAACCGAAGACTAGTAAGCGTTTTGATGAAGTAAGGGAACTAATCAGTAAAGAGTATGCACTTCGTGAGGCCTCGCAACGTTACGGACAAATGGCAGAGGAATTAAAAAACATTGTCTATGAGCAGCCGACGACATTGCAGCCTGCAGCAGATGCTCTGGGGCTGAAAATAGTGTCTACCGAATGGTTTTCCCGTGCAGGGGGACAGGGCATTGTAAAAAAGCGGCCTTTTATAGATTCTGCGTTTACCGAGGATGTACTGCTCGAAGGCCTCAACAGTGAGGTTGTCGAAACGTCGCAGGATACACTTGTTGCCTTGAGATTACTTGAACATCGTGAACCGAAGCAAATGCTACTTGCAGAGGTCTCTGATGAAATAAAAGGAATGTTACTCAAGCAGCGCAGTAAAGAACTGCTTGCCAAACGAGTGGGTGAGCTAGTCAAAGATTTACAGTCAGGGAAAACGACACTTACTCAGATTGCTGAAACAGAAGTTTTACAACTGGCAAATCATAAAGAGGTTGCCCGAAGCGGGAATCCCAGTTTATCGGCTGTATTAGTGAGAGAGGTTTTTCGATCTCCAGTCAGCGATGAGGGTAAGGATAATGCGGCGGGAAGCGTAGAGCTGGAAAATGGTGACTATGCAATCTTCTCGGTTACAAAAGTCCTGCCTGGAAATCCAAAAGATGTCCCTGTGAATATACGAGATCAAATTCGATTCGTTATAACGCAGCGTAAAGGTGAGGATTTATTCTCAGACTACGAAAAAGGTCTGTACGAATCAGCGGATATAGTTATCTACAAAGATAAATTATGAAGACTGCATTCCTGCCTGTCTCATCCAGCTTTTATCGAAACTGTTAATTAATAGCTGCTGCATAGAAAAATCAAGGTAATATTCCGCTGCGGTTTCTTTAAGTGCTGGTGGATAGACAGGTTTTTCATGACCCAATAAACGCAGGCGTGTCTTCAGTGGTGGCAGCGTTGTGCGGGTATCGCCAAATTGTCGTAGCGCCTGCTCAATCCATCGTTTTATATCAGCTTCTTTTACGTTTTTTCGCACAGTTTGGCTCATTTTCTTATAGGGCAGGAATACCCGGTGTTTACCGTCCTTTGGTTGATTAATGACCTGGGGCCAGTATTTTTTTCGCAGAAAATTCTGAAATATTATCGTTTGAATGATGGCGTCTATCGCATCGTCGTCCTCCATGATTTCCAGTGTGTAACGATCTGACCGTGTTTCAGCACGGCGGGCTGCGAAAAATGACACGGCATTATATAAAGGTGAATAGTAACGAAAGAAAAAGGCCAGAGGCTTCAGTATCAGGCCGCCGTTTTGCTCAAGATAATAATGATAATCTGCCCACTGCCGATGCAGGCTTAACATCCAGCCTGTAACAGGGTTTTTCTGGCTGGCAAGCTTGGCAATTTCCCTGGCCAGCATGCCACGGAATTCCAGCGGTGAGGTGCATAATAAGGCAGACAGGCCTATCTCGAGCGTATTTCTAAATTTAACCGGAAACCAGCTGACAGGATTGCGGGTGATTTTTACACTGTCGTCTCGAGTTATGAGTACCCTGGAAATTCCGGGTCGTCCGTAGTGCTGTTGCAGCTTTTTTATAAGGCGGAAAAGGACAGGTGTTTTTTCATAGTTGACAGGACTCCCCGCAGGGGTTCTGAACACCAGTCGTGCCAGCGCAATGCTTGCCAATGTGCTGAGTAAAAGGAAGCTGCCAAGCATCATAGTATCAGGCCAGTGCGGAGAATCAGCAGTGAAATAAAGGGAGTTGATCAGCTTGAGATATAGCCAGATCGAAAGTCCGGGAAACAGCAGTAGAGCAAAATACCCCAGCAGTGCAAATGGGATTACAAACAGCAGGTAAAATGTCGGCGTGGTCGCTGCAAAGGGACGTAGCCACCGAACTATAGTGGTGCGGTTAACAGAAAAATCCGTTTCTGTAATCGAGTGTGTCAGAGCTTCCAGCATGTTATGAGCCATTGTGTTCCATTAATAGTTCAAAATTAGACACAAAATTTACCGTATTCAAGCTGTCCATGACTAAAGGTAGTATTTAGCAGAGAGGAGCTGTATTCTTGACCCATGTTAGTGCAAAACCGCAGCATCTAAAAGGAGGCCCAGTATGTTACTGATGGAAAAAAACTCCGGTCATCTGATTGAGGTCGTGGATCCCACAGAGGTCTTTGATCCTTTCAAGGATTCATTTACAGGCCGTCTGGATTTCGGTGAAGATGTAGCCGAACCCGACAATTTCGCGAAGGTGGGTGTATGCTTCCCCTCAGGTGAGAGTCTGCCGAAATGCTGGCAGGATCCACACTACCGGGGTTAGCGGATTCATCCATCAATAGATGGCTCGCTGCCTGGTTATTTGATACAGAGTAAAAGACCGTCCTGATGGATGATCCCCGGTTCACACGTCCTCTACACTCCAGATCTACATGATCAGAGGCTCCTTAGTCTACGCCTTTAATAATATCCAAAACCTCACTGTCTGGCACGTCATGCCAGTATTCATAGGCCTCGGCTACGGCGTAGCGATAACCAGTTCGGATATTGGCACAGTACAAGGTATCCAGTGTTTTGGCCGTACTGATTGCTGACTGGGCATGGGCAGTGGGTACGGCGCCAATAATCCTGGTTGCACCCTGATTCCGTAAAGACTGGATGCTTGTATTAAATGTTGTACCGGTAGCCAGGCCATCATCCACGAGCAACAGGCTCCGCCCCTTAACTTCGGGCAGATTATCTTCGATCTGAAATTTTTTTATACGCGCCGCTACCTTGTTACGGGCCACTTCGATGCCACGCTCCACGTCTGCTTCACTCAGGCCCAGTTGGGCGACCACATCCCAATTGATTTGAATCTCGCCATCCCAGGCCAGCGCGCCGTAGCCAAATTCGCTATTATCTGGCGGCGTAATTTTTTTCACGATAAGAATATTCAGGGCAAGGTTAAGTTGTTGGGCGATAGCAGTCGCCACGGGCACACCGCCGGCAGCGATACCTAAAACCAGCGCATCGCTGTCCTTATACGCTACCAGCATCTCGGCCAATATTTCACCTGCATGTTGCCTGTCCCGAAATACCCGGGTGGAATTTCGATAGATTTCAAGTTCGACTATATTTTCAGCAAGTCCTCCCATAAATATTTAACTGGGGATGAATAAACCGATTTTCAATTTACCCAGACGTGAGTTGGCTAAAAATAAAGGATTATTAATTGCCAATGTATCTCAACCAGTGAATTAATAGTGTTTTAGGCAATAAAAAGCCCTTGTTAAACAAGGGCCTATGTT